>JBAXGN010000183.1 GCA_037139415.1 Verrucomicrobiota bacterium
GGACTGAGGAAACATGGACCGCAAGGTTGCGTGCGCCTCAGTCCTACTCGACCCAGCTAATTTTTTTGCCATGTCCGGCCCCCCATTTTCTGCAAACCGCAAAATGCCCAAGCCAAAATCGTACTTGGATGGTTAGCAGCTCCTTTACAATTTTATGCAACTCAAGGAAACGGAAACGGTGCCAAACCAGAGTATGGTTTATTTTTTTGATCTCCTTCCATAAATCGCTACCCAAACGCCCATTATGAGGCTATAGTCAGCCCCAATATGACTGGAAACGAAATGCCATCGCCGCCCGCGCTGATTGTTCCTCCGCCATTTCCCAAAGACCCCGCCGTTGTGCTCGACGCGCTACCCGCCCAGGTCAGCCAGATTCGCGCCGAAGTCGCCAAAGTGGTGGTCGGTCAGGAAGAAACCATTAATGCCGCCTTGTACGCCTTGTTTTCCCGTGGCCACTGCTTGTTGGTCGGCGTGCCGGGACTGGCCAAAACGCTGCTCATCCAGGCACTCTCCCGCACTCTGGACTTGAAGTTCAGCCGCATCCAGTTCACGCCCGACCTGATGCCCTCCGACATTACCGGCACGGAAATTCTGGAGGAAGATCATGGCACCCACCACCGCGAGTTCGTGTTCAAGCGTGGGCCGGTGTTCACCCAGGTATTGCTGGCGGATGAGATCAACCGCACGCCCCCCAAAACCCAGGCCGCGCTGCTGGAAGCCATGCAGGAAAAAACGGTGACCGTGGCCGGGAAGATGTACCGGCTGGAAGAGCCGTTTACCGTGCTCGCCACCCAGAATCCGATTGAGCAGGAGGGCACGTACCCGCTGCCGGAAGCGCAGTTGGACCGCTTTTTTTTCGAGGTGCTGGTCAATTACCCGTCGTTTGACAACGAGATCAAACTCGTGGCGCAGCATTCCTTTACCCCACTGGACAAGATCAAGCCCATGATGACCTGCGAGCAAGTCCTGGCCTATCGCAACGCCATCGCGGAAATTCCCGCCGCCCCCAACGTGGTGCAATACGCCGTGCGCCTGGTGCGCGCCACCCGCCCCGAAGATCCGGAATCGCCAGACTATATCAAACGGTGGGTGCGTTGGGGGGCCAGCCCCCGCGCCAGCCAATACCTGATCCTGGCTGGACGCGCCCGCGCCGCCTGCATGAAACGCTTTAACGTCTCCTGCGAGGATGTCGCGGCGCTGGCGCACTTGGTGCTCCGGCACCGGATGATTCGCAGTTTCCAGGCGGATGCCGAGGGCAAAAAGACCGATGACATTATTGACCAGTTGCTCAAGGATGTGCCGCGGTAAACCCGCCTTATGCCTGCCAACCTCGTCAAGCCCTTGATGGAAAGCTTCGACCCGAAGGCGCTCGCGGCGTTGGAAGGGTTGGACTTCAAGGCGCGGTATGTGGTCGAGGGTTTTTTAAGCGGCCTGCATGACAGCCCGTTTCACGGTTTCAGCGTCGAGTTTAGCGATTACCGGGATTACCAGCCGGGGGATGATTTGCGGCATCTGGATTGGCGGCTGTTCGCCCGCAACGACCGTCTATGCATCAAGCGCTACATGCAGGAGACCAACGTGCGGTTTTACCTGCTGTGCGATAGCAGCGCTTCGATGACCTATCGTGGCGCCGGGGCGTGGGGCAGCAAGCTGGACTGCGCGCGCACCCTCGCGGCGGCCATGACGTGGTTCATGCTGCGCCAGAATGACGCCGCCGGCATGATCAGCCTGAGCGGAAACCGCGAGGTGCCCGAATTTGTGCGGCCCTCGCAACGCCCCAGCCAGTTGGGGTTGATCCTGCAACAATTGGATGCCCTGCAGGCCAGCGGTGGCCATTGCCTGGGCCGTTTGCTTGAACACGCCATCCGGCTGGTTCATCGCCGCAGTGTCATCCTGTTGTTTTCCGATTTGCTCGAACCTTCCGAGGAGGTGGCCCAGGGCCTCAAACACTTGCGCTTTCACGGCAACGAAATCATCGTGTTCCAAGTGCTGGATCGTGATGAGTTGGAATTCCCGTTCACCGAACCCAAGTTGTTCGAGGACCTGGAATCCGGGGTGCGCCGCGCGGTATCGCCCGCCAAAGCGCGCGATAAATACCTGGAACGGTTTGGCGCGTTCATGGAGGCCCACCGGCAGTTGTTCCGCAGCCAGGAAATTTCGCACTGCGTGGTGCGGGCGGATGAGAACCCCTGGCGCGCGCTGGCGTTGTTCCTTTCGGAGCGCAAACGGCTGCTATGAACTTCACGTTCCTCAATCCCTGGTTCTGGCTGGGCGCGGTGGCGCTCGCCGCTCCGATCTGGCTGCACCTGCGTCGCCGTCAGGAGAAGAACGTGCATCGCTTTGCCGCCTTGCGATTTTTGGACGACCAACCCGAGCCGCGCCAGAGCCCGTTGCGGTTGCGGAATATAATTCTGTTCCTGCTGCGCGCGCTGGCGCTCCTGGCCATCGTAGCGGGATTCGCCTGGCCGTACCTGCCCGAAAATAACCAGGTGATCATCCAGGAGAGCCGCGTGTATGTTCTGGACAACACCCTGAGCTACCAGGCCGGAGACGGCTTCGCAAAAGGGAAGGAACGCATTCTCAAGGAGCTGGCCGCTGCTGGCAGCGAGGTGCAAGTGGCGGTGGTGGAATTAACCTCCCAGCCGCGGGTGCTGGTGGCCTTTGGCGATGATCGCGCGTCGGCGCGCAGCGCGGTGCTAGCCATTGTGCCCTCGCATCAACGCGGAACCTACCTGGCAGCGTTTCGTCAGGCGGGCGCGCTGCTGGGCAATTCGCTGGGGCATCGCAAGCGGATTATTTTTCTGGGCGACCATCAGGATAATCAATGGAGCGAGAGCGTAAATACCCCGCCCTTTCTCAACCAGGTGGAAATCGAGATGGACAAGCCTGCCTTGGAAACCCGACCGAACCTGTCCTTGGGTGAACCGAAGTTGCAACGGGTGTTTTTGGGCGAGAAATCGCTGGTGAATTTCAGCGTGCGGCTTGGCCACGTCGGCGAAGCAAAGACCGCCAACGTGGTGATTCGTACCAATGGCCAGGTATTGGGCCGACAACCCGTGAGCTTGGAAAATCAGCCGGAGAACGTCCTGTTGCAGGCGCAGTGGGAATCCGGCGTCCACGATTGGTTGCGCGGCGAGGTGTCCGTCGAAGGCGAACCCGACGCCTTGGCCGGAGATAACCAGGTGTTTTTTGCCCTGCCACCCCTTCGCGAGGGGCAGGTCGCCGTGCTGGCGCAATCCCGCTACCTGCGCCTGGCGCTGTCGCCGGAAGTCATGCGGGGCCAATGGGCGGCGCGCATTTTGGAACCTGCCAAACTCGCGGAGGAACTCGCCGCCAACCGCGATGCCGAGGTGTTGTGCATCGAAAGCGGATACCTGCCCAACGCCGAGGCCCGGAAACTGATGTGGCGTTACTTGACCAATCGCCGCGGAGTGGTGCTGATTCTCAACCGCCTATCCCCCACCATTGTGGCCGCTCTGCGCGAGCTGGGATTTGAAACCGAAAGCGCCGCCGTGGACGCCAAACGGGGCGAAAGCTTCCAATTCGTCGCACCCAATCACCCGATATTTCACCCGTTTTTTGCCCCAGATTTCGGCAATCTGCTCGAAGTGCGCTTTACTAAATATTACCGGCTCAAAACCAGCGAAGCGGTGCCGCTGGCCTACTCGGACAAAGGCAGCGCGTTATTCTTCCAGGGCACCCGCACGCCCGGACGGCTGTATGTGACCGCCTTTGGGCTCGACCGCGAGCATACCTCGTGGCCGGCGCATCCCACTTTTATTCCCTTCCTCGACCTGTTGCTGCAATCCGCGCGGGCGGAGGATGGAACGCCATCGGAATTGGAGCCCGGCGGCGCGGTGCTGGTGCGGGTGCCACCTCACTCACAGGCGCGCCACGCGGTGCTGCATGACGGCGGGAAAGAACTGTCGCGCGTGCCAGTAGTGGATGGCGCAGTCCAGTTGCGGATGCCGGATCAGCCGGGCAATGTGTCGCTAAGCTGGGATAATCCGGGAGAGATCGAGCGGATTTTCAGCGTGAACCCCTCGCCAAAAGAATCGCAATTGACCTACGTCAACGAGCCCGAAGCGCTGGCGACGTGGCAGTTGAGCCAAGGGCTGGACAAAAACAAATCAAATCTTGCGGAACCGAAAATCGCAGCCTCTTCTGCCGCGATTCTGCAACAGCAACTTTGGTGGTGGTTGCTGGTGGCGGGCGCAGGGTTCCTGGCATTGGAAACCTTTCTGGCCCTGTTTAAACGCAATCCGGTGGGAGCCGTCAAATGAGCGTAAACCTGGGCATCTTGAATTTTCGTTTGAAGCAGGCATCAGCCCAGTGGCGGAAACTGCGTTTCCTCCAACAAGCCGCCTGGTTGGGGGCCGCACTTTGCCTGCTGAGCTTGTTTTGCGGCCTGGCCATGCAGCAGCACTGGATTGGCACCCGTGAGGGGGCGTTGGATTGCTTCATCATGATCGGCATGTTGGGCTTTATCGCGTTGCTCGTGGTGTTTGTGCGGTCGTTTAGTTCCAGTCCTGAGCGCAAGGACGTGACCGCCGCGTTGGAACAAGCGAACCCGGAATTGCAGGATCGGGCCAACACCCTGGTCTTTCTGCAAAAACAACCCGGTCTGGTCCGTCAATCGTTCGTGGTGCGCATTGCCACGCAAACGCAATTCATCCTGGCCAAGGTGCGTTCGCCCAAGGTGTTTTCCGCCGATCCGGCGATGCAAGGGTTGGCAGTTTTCCTGATGACGTTGCTGGCCACGGTGAGTTTTTACCAGGTGTTTTCCCCCTACCAACGCCTGCCCAACCGGGTAGCCGTCAAACCGGTGAACGTCCCCGCGCAAACTTCCGCGCCGCAAAACCTGGAAACCATGCCGCCGGAAACCGTCGCGGAGGTCGAGGAGACCAAAGCATGGGGCGAGGTGCGCATCACCGATCCCGGCAAGGACATCAAAACCACGCCGTTTGACATGATTCCCATGGAAATCGAAGCCGCCGCCAACGACACAATCCAGTCGGTGGCCTGGTTCTCCGCTGTCAATGGCGGCACGGAAATTCGCAACGAATTGCCACCACCAGCGGAAGCGCGGTTCGCCACCTATCAGCAAACCTTGAATATTCTGGGGATGAATTTGAGCGACTGGGATGTGATCGCCTACTATGCCCGGGCCACCACCCTCAAAAGCAACCAGTATGTCTCGCAAATCTATTTCGCGGAGGTGCGTCCGTGGGATGAGGATTTATTCCGCCTGAAAGCGCAGGGAAGTCCCAAAGCCCTTCAAAGCCTGAATGAACTCACGGCGATGATCGAACAGCAGGAACAGGTTATCCGCGAGACGCACCGCCAGATTCAGGGCATGGACAACGAAGTCGCTCGGCGGGCGCAGGACCGACGGAAACTCTCCACCACGGAGTATGAATTAAGCGAGACGGGCCGGCATCTGCACGCGGAAATGGCGGCGGACCTGGAGGGCACTCCCGCCGAGGATGCCGTCCGCAGTATGGCCAGCGCGGTCGAATCGCTCGCGCAGTCGGGAAAATTACTGGAGGAAAACACCCTTCCCGAGGCACAGGGACGCGAACTGAAGGCGCTGGCGGAATTGAATGCGGCGCGGAAGATGTTCCACAAAACCATGTGCAACCAGGCTGGCGATGGCGATGGGGATGGCAATTCACCACCGCCCAAGCCACCCGAAGAGAACCAACCGGAGGAGAATGCGAAGAAGCTGGAAGCCATGGCGGAATTCCGCAACGAAGAGAAGGCGGCGCAAGAGTTTGTGGAAAAAACCGCCGCGCAACAACAGTCGCTCTATCGCCGGGTCGCCACCTCGCCGACGACGGTCCAGCCCAAACTTGCGCAGGAGGAGCGGGATTTGCAGAAGTCGCTCCAGGAATTCCAGGAACAACATCCCCGCGCGCTGCGCAACAGCGAGCCGGCCCAGGCGGCCATGAAAAAAGCGGCGGACTCGCTGGAGAAAAAGAACAACGATGCTCGGCCGTCCACCTATGCCGCCGCGCAGCAATTGGAAAAGCTGGCGCAATCCATGAAAAAGGATTCGGCGCAGCAACAACTGACGGACGCCTATAAATTGAAGGAGCTGCTGGATAAACAGATTCAGTCGTTGAGCCAGTGCGAGCAAGGCGGCGGCAATCTGTCCGAGTCGCAAGCCCGGTCTGCCGCCACTGCCGCCCAGCAAACCCTTGAACAACTCCGGCAGGCGGCGGAGAATTCGCCCACCCGTGAACAGTTCGGCCAGCCGTTGCGCGACGCGCTGAACCCGGAAAACAAGGCCGCCCTGAACAACAAGCTGGGGCAGTTCGCCATCGCCCAGCCGGGCAAAGATCAGCAGCAAAAGGCGGGGACGGCCAAGAACGGAATGCAAGCCGTCAGCCAGGCCTTTGAGCAAAGCGCGCCGCAAGGACGGCAGGCCAACCGGAAGAAAGATGCGCTCGGCAAAGAACCTGGCGACAATCTGGAAGCAGGTCTCGCCGGATTGGAAAACCTGCAACGCCGATTGGAGGCGCAACCGAACACTCCCAAGGCCGACCTGCAGAAGCAGGGGAAGCAGATCGTGATGCGTTTAAAAGAGGCCCAGCGCGAAACGCACGCCAGCAGCTCTTTGGCCGATGTCATCGTGCAGTTGGAAAACCTATTTAAGGGTGAACTGCCAATGGATGCTGAAGTCTTGCAACGGCTGCGGAATGACTTGCAACGCGTGGCGGCGGAAAATCGGGGCCGCGAACCCAAGTCAGAGAAGACCGTCGAGGCCGGGCACATTGACGCCAGCCGATTGCCACCGGCCTACCGTGGCCGCATTGAGAAATATTTCGAGAAACTTTCTGAAAAACCATGATGGATTCAGGGCCGATGACCGGAATTGAATGGGCGTGTCCGCAAGCGTGGCAAACGGGGGTGCCGCTGGGCTTGTTGTTGCTGCTGCTTTCCGGTTGGTCGCACTGGCGACAGGGGGTGAAACCCTGGCGCATGGCCATGCTGTTGAGCCTGCGCGGCCTGGCGCTGGCCACCCTGGTGCTCTTGCTGGCGCGCCCCACGCTCGTAACCCGGGAAAAGCCCGTGACCGCCAACCGCAATGTTATGCTGCTGATGGACCGAAGCGAGAGCATGGGCCTGGAGGAAGGGGATTCGACCCGTTACCGGCAAGCCACCGCGTTTTTGCGCGAACGCTTGTTACCAGCGTTGCGCGAGGCCAATTTGCCGGTCCAGGCGTTTTTATTTGCGGAGGATGCGCAACTCGCCGATGGCCGGCAATTGGCGGCCGCCAAACCCACTGGACGGCGCACCAATCTGGGTGGAGCCATTGCCCACGCGCTGGCCAGCCAAGCGCAACCACCTTTGGCGGTCATCGCGCTGACCGACGGGTTGGCCAACGAAAGCGCCGATAATGCCCGGGCGCTGAGTGCGCTGATGGAGGCGCACGCGCCGTTTATTGGCGTCGGTTTCGGCAGTGATCAGGGTGCCACCACCTTGCAGTTGCGGCACGTGGACGCGCCACCGACCGTCGCGGTCAAGACCGCCTTCACCCTGTCCGCGCAACTCGAAGGCGTCAATCTCGGGGAAACGCCCGCGTTCGACCTGCTGCTGTTGCGGGATGGCCAACTGCTCCAAAAGCGAAGTATCCAGGCGGGCAAAGGCAGCCGCATCTGGATGGAGCAGTTCCGCGTCTCGGAGGACGAGGCCGGCCTGCATCATTATACCGTGCAGATGATGCCCCCCGGCACGCCCGGCCTGAAATGCCCGGCGGCCACCCAGAGCGCCATTGTCCAAGTGCGCGAGGAAAAAGAAGTGCGCGTGCTTTACATCCAGGGCGCACTGACGTGGGATTACAAATACATCAACTTGGCGTTGCGCAATGATCCGGCCATCAAGTTGACCGGCCTCACCCGCACCTCCAAACAATCGGTCTTTCGCCAGAATGTGGAATCCGCCTCCGAGTTGATCCACGGTTTTCCCACCACCATCGAGGAACTCTCGCCATTTCGAGTCATCGTATTGTCCTCGCTGCGCGCCTCGGACCTTACCCCAGCCCAACAGGACATTCTGGTGCGATTCTGTGGCGAATTGGGCGGCGGTCTGTTGATGATCGGTGGCGCCGGCACCTTCGATGGCTCCTGGCAAAATTCGCGCCTGGAGCGGGTGATGCCGGTGGTGTTCGCCCGCCATGCCGACGCGCCCATCACGATCGAACGCGCCTTTCGCCTGGACCTTACGGAGGAGGCGTTGCAACACCCCGTGTTCCAAATCTCCGATGGCGGCAAAAACCGGGAAATCTGGTCCCAACTGCCCGCGTTTAATGAATACGCCCGCGTGGATGCCGCCAAGCCGGGCGCGCGCGTTTGGGCGTTGCACCAGTCAGATCAAGGCCCCAACGGACGCCGTATTCTCATGGCTGCCCAACGCTACGGGGCGGGCAGTTCGGCGGTGCTTTGCCTGCAAAATTTCTGGCGCTGGCGGTTGGCCCGGGATGCCGAACCGGCTAACTATGACCGGTTTTGGCGTCAGTTTTTCCGATTCCTGAGCGACGCCGGACGCCAGGAGGTGACCGTCTATCTGGCGGATCAGGAGTTGCGTCCCCAGATGGACGTGCAGGTGGTGCTGGAAAGACAGCCCAACCCGAAAATCCTCACCGAACCCAAAACCAAATACCTGGTGCGGGTCGAAGACGGACAAAAGAAATTGTTGCGCGAGGAAACCGTGGAACTGGAAACCGGCCGCCCGCATGAACTGAAATTCCGCGCGGAAAAACCGGGCGCATATTCCGTCGCCGTGCTGGATTCACAAAAAAATCCGCTCTGTTCGCGCACGGTGGAAATCCGCGATGTCAACGTGGAGTTGCAGAATACCGCGCGCAATATGGAAACGCTGCGGCAATGGGCATCGGTGAGCGGGGGACTGGCCGTCAAGGTGGAGGACTGCTCCAAAGCGGGTGATCTCGCACGGGATATCCGGGATAAAATCGAATCCACCCATCGCATTCACGAAACGCGCCGTCCGGTGGGCATCAACGCCTGGATGTTGACCCTGGTATTATTCGGGCTGGGCGGCGAATGGTTGCTCCGCAAACAATGGGGGATGATATGAACCAAAATCCGAAATCCGAAATCCGAAATCTGAACTATTGGGTCTGTCTCCTGTTGCTATGGGGTAGTATCGCATCCTCGTGGGCGGCGGTGCCCCCCGAAGTGGTGGACCCGCAGGCGACCTTTTTCATGGGCCGCATCAAGTATGGCAAAAACGAGGGAAACGATTGCGCCAACGTGGGCCGGGAATTGATGCAGTTGATTTCCCAAACCTCCACGGTAAAAATCCAGCAGGAAAAACGGATCAAGTTCACAGACCCCGAACTATTTGAGACTCCATTCGTCTTCATGAACGGGCATAACGATTTTATTTTCACGGATGAAGAACTGGAGGCGCTGCGCAAATACCTGGCGCATGGCGGCTTCTTCTTTGCGTCCGGCTGCTGCACCAACCCCAACTTTCCCAAGGCTTGGCGCCGGGAACTGGCGCGGATTTTTGCCGGTGAAAAGGTGCGGACGCTGACGTACGACCACCTGATCTACCGTTCCTTTTACCAAATTGACCGGGTACCCTGCCTGCATGAGGCACGCGAGATCAAGCTGGAAGGGCTGTTTTATCAGGGCAATCTGGTGGCGGTGATGTGCGAGGACGGCCTCTGCTGCGCCTTCAGCATGAACAACTCCTGCAATCGTGGCAAAGGGGTCAGCCCCGAGGACGGCAAAAAACTGGCGCTCAACATCGCAGTATATGCGCTAACGCATTAAAAAAGGAAGGGGGCCTCCCGGCCCCCAGTTCGGTTTCGTAGAAACTTCAGCTTGCGCTGAAGGTGAACCAAAGAGCTGCTAAAGTGCAGTCGGTTCCGGTAATTGTCAAGGGCCAGATGAAACAATGTTTACCTGAAAAAATAGCCAATACCGGTCAATACCAGCGCGGTGTACCCGCCCGCCAGCACGTCATCCACCGTCACACCCCAACCACCGGGCAGGGATTGGCTTTGCCACACCGGAAATGGCTTGAGGATGTCGAACAGCCGGAACAAGCCAAACGCCAGGGCCACCGCCAGCCAGTCTGATCTTTGGAACACTGCCGGTGAACACAGCACGCCTTGGGAACATCCATGGTGCCACGCCAGCGGAAGGAGACAGACCGGTAAGGCAATGATTTCATCCATCACCACCGATGGCGGGTCTTTCTGGTTCAACCGCTTTTCCGCCCACCCGCAAATCCACACGCTAAAAAAAATGCCGGCAATGGTTGCCGTCAGGTAAATCCACCAACTGGAAAATGCAAAGAGGAGCAACGTCCAGCCAACGCCCACCATGGCCCCAAACGTTCCCGGCGCTTTGGGCAGGCGTCCGGCGCCAAAACCCTGGGCAATCCACAGAAGAACGGCCTGTCCCCCGGAAGCGTTCAGGAGCAACGGTTGAACGGCTACGTTTTGTTGATCTTCAATTGCAGGCGGTTTTGCCAACTCCGCTCCCCGCTGCATTCTAATCTTCCGCAGGAGCCAATGGGAATTAGGAGTCATAAGTCCCGTTTTTCAGCTTTTGATTTTCGGACTTTGGGTTTACGCAATTCGACTCACACGTCGTTCAAGTACACTTCCCGGTTGCGCCACAAATACAGGGCGCCAGAGATAATGGTTAGCGCCACCGCCACCCATTTGCTGGCTTCGGTGAACCAAGCGAGCCACGGCCCACCGCCAAACAGGTTATAACCAAAAATGGCCTGGCCGGTCGCGCCCCATTGCGGATAACTCAACAAAAACAGGATCGAAATAATACATACGATTTGGGAAATCGTCTTATGTTTTCCAAATCCCTCAGCGGCCAAAATGATATTTTTTGAAGCGGCCAGAGTGCGCAAGCCGGTGATGGAAAGTTCCCGGGCCACGATCACCACCACCATCCACGCTGGCATCTGATCGAGATCCACGAAGGTGATGAAAGCCGAGCAGGTCAGCAATTTGTCCGCCAGCGGGTCCATCAACTTGCCAAAATTGGTGATGAGCTTGTATTTGCGGGCAATACGGCCATCCAGATGGTCCGTGATACCGCCCAAACAGAATAACACCAGCCCCACCGTTTGATGACCGGGAAAACGCGCAAACATGACCATGAGAAATATCACGGTAATCACGAGGCGCGAGACGGTCAATTTATTCGGTAAATTCATGCTGGTTGTGCAATTAAATCATAATCCGTGTGCCCGATGATTTTCACCCGGGCAAACTCACCGGCAGGCAGCTTAGCACGTACATATATGCGTCCGTCAATATCAGGCGCATCGGCCTCGCCGCGCGCCACGGCATAATGTCCCCGCAACGCGGCCACCCCGCCATCGCTTTCGCGAATCAAACCGTGCTCCCAGGAACTCACGTTGGCCTGCTTTAATTCTTGCGCGCCAGCCTCCCCCTCCACCAGCACCTTGAGAACACGTCCGACCTGGGCGGCGGCCACCTGCCGGGCAACCTGATGCTGTTCCGCCATGGCCAGTTCGCGCCGCCGTTGCCGGATTTTATCGGGAATTTGCCCCGCCATCTGGCCGGCCCGCGTGCCTGCTTCGCGCGAATACGCAAAAACTCCCAATCGTTCAAACCGGGTCACTCGGATAAATTCGAGCAGCGCATTGAAATATGCGTCCGTTTCGCCCGGGAAGCCAACAATGAACGTCGTCCGAATCGCAATGCCGGGGATGCCAGCGCGAATTTTGGCGAGCAGGTCCACAATATATTGTTGCGAGGTCTCGCGGCGCATCCGCTCCAGCATGTTGTGATGAATGTGCTGCAACGGAATGTCCACATAACGCGCCACCTTCGGGCATTCGGCGATGGTCTGGATCAGTTCATCGGTCCAGTGGGCGGGATGCGTATATAACAAACGAATCCAGAAATCTCCCCGCAATGCGTTGAGTTCCCGCAACAGGGAACTCAGCGTGGCGGCATGGGCCGGCAGTTCGCGCGCCGCCGCCTTGAAGCGCTCGGGCGACGCAATCGCGTGCTGGCGGTTGGTGCGCAGGTCCAGCCCGTAATAGGTCGAGTCTTGTGAAATCAGGTTCAGTTCCTTCACGCCATCGGCCAGCAGAGCGCGGGCCTCCGCCACAATATCCGGTTGCGACCGGCTGCGATAGCCGCCCCGCATCCGTGGAATAACGCAAAAACTGCATGGGTGATTGCAGCCTTCCGCGATTTTGAGATAGGTAAAATGCCGTGGGGTGAGCCGGAACCGCGGCGTGGCGTAATCCTGAATATAGGTGGGCCGCAGATGCACCTCCACCATGGGCACCACCGGCGCGGGCAGGACCGCGCGGGTCTTTCCGAATTTCCCCGTGCCGCGCACCGCGTCCCCCGCGTCATCCACTCCCGCTTTGCCTTCCGCGTTCCATTGCGCAAGCTGCTTCAAAACTTTGCCCTTGGCCGCCTTGCGCGGTTTGCCCGCCGCCAGTTTTTGTGCCCGGTGCGCGATGGCTTGCCGCACAATGTCCCCGATTTTCGGCACTTGATCCACGCCCATGAACACATCCACCTCGGGAAACAATTTGGGCAAATCCGCACGGAACCGCTGTGGCAGACAGCCGGCGACGATCAACCCTTGGGTGGGCTGATGCGTGTCCCGCAACGCCGCGCTTTCCAGGATGGCCTCCACGCTCTCTTCCTGGGCGGAATCAATAAACGAGCAGGTGTTCACGATGACCACGTCGGCGGAAGCCGGGTCGTTCGTGATTTCCACGCCGCTCTGCATCAACGCTCCCAGCATGGTCTCCGCGTCCACCAGGTTTTTAGCGCAACCCAGGGAAATCAGACCCACGCGAGGCGGTGTCGGCAATGATGTTTGCTTGCCCATGAGCCGGCAAGGCTACGCCAAAGCCAGTCCGGCAAGCAATAGCGGAAAATGAAGACATCAAGAGAGGTTGTCTTTTATACTGTTTTGAGGCAAATTATCCTCGGTCGCGGAACCTTATGGGCAAGACATTCAAATCATTGCAAGGGCAGTTGCTGCTGGATGGCGGGAGTCTGGCCGGCTCCTTCTTTAGCCGGACGGTGGTGCTTATCTGCCAGCACGACGCGGAAGGGGCTTTTGGCTTGGTGCTGAATCGTCCGGCGGATGCCACGGTAGGGGCGGCGTTGACGGTGAAGGTGCCGGAGACCCTGCGCGAACAGCCGCTGTTTGTCGGCGGTCCGGTGCAGCCTTCGGCACTCAGTTACCTGCACTCGGATGTTTTTTTGCCCGAAGCCAGTGTGTTGCCCAATTTAAATCTGGACCATTCCGTGGATACGCTGATGGAACTGGCGGAGTCGTTTTCACCCACCCGCAAAATCAAAGTGTTTGCCGGATACGCTGGCTGGAGCCCGGGCCAGTTGGACGATGAAATGAAGCGCAAAGCCTGGCTGACGCATCCGGCCTCGCTGGAGTTGGTTTTTTCAGCCAAGCCGGAAGATTTGTGGCGGCATATTCTCCGCCAGAAAGGATGGCAATACACCTTGCTGGCGGAGTCGCCCGAAGATTTGGCCAGGAATTAGCGCGGCGGCTACTTCGCGCAGCCGCAGCAGCACTGCGATGGTTCTGCGGAACGGTCCTTCGCGGGTTCGGCAAAGAAGCCGAAGTAATTCCGGGCGTTCCGGTAGCAAATATCCTGTACCAGCGAGCCGATCATCGCCTCATCATTCGGCACCAGCCCGCGATTCATATCGTTACCCAGGAGATTGCAGAGCAGGCGGCGGAAATATTCATGCCGGGTGTATGACAGGAAGGACCGGCTGTCCGTGAGCATGCCCACAAAGCGGCTGAGCAACCCGAGCTGCGAAAGCGATTCAATCTGGCGGGTCATGCCGTCCAGTTGATCCAGGAACCACCAGCCACTGCCGAATTGCAGCTTGCCGGCAATTTCGCCGTCCTGGAAGTTGCCGATCATGGTGGCGATGAGTTCGTTGTCGCGGGGATTCAGGTTGTAGAGAATCGTGCGCGCCAGCTTGCCGTGTTGATCCAGCCGGTCCAGGAACTTGGTGAGTGGGCGCCCCACTTCAAAGTCGCCGATGGAATCACACCCGATGTCCGCCCCGATCTTGCGGAACAGGCGGGTGTTGTTGTTGCGCAACGCGCCAAAATGGAATTGCTGGGTCCAGCCCTTTTCGGCATCCATCACGCCAAACTCGAACAGCATGGCGGACTTGAATTTGAGGATTTCCTGCGGTGCCAGCGGTTTGCGCGCGCGGATTTTTGCAAAGCTGGCCTTGATTTCTGCCTCGGTGTACTCCTCGGCGTAAAAAGTCTCCAGACCGTGATCCGACAACCGGCAGCCCACACTTTCAAAGAAATCCTGCCGCACCCGCAACGCCTGCATGAATGAGGCGTAGTCCTTGATGTTCACGTTGGCGGCGGCGGCGAGCTGATCCACGTAGGCGTTGAAATTCTCCACGGATTCAACTGCCATGGCCTTATCCGGACGCCAGGTGGGCAGCACTTTGATGCCAAACGACGGGTCATCCGCAATGGCCTTATGATGTTCGAGCGAATGCACCGGGTCATCCGTGGTGCAGACCACTTCGACCTTCATTTGTTTCATGATGCCCCGGCAGGAAAATTTCGGCTGGGCGAGCTTCTTGTTGCACTCGTCCCAGATGCCTTTGGCGGTATCCGCGTTTAACAGGCGGTTATGAATGCCAAAAGGCCGGTTGAGTTCAAGGTGCGTCCAATGGTAGAGCGGATTCCGCAGGGTTTGCGGCACCGTTTCCGCCCATTTCTGGAACTTTTCCCAATCCGAGGCGTCCCCGGTGCAGAAGCGCTCCGCGACCCCGTTGCTCCGCATGGCCCGCCATTTATAATGGTCGCCGTACAACCAGATTTCTGCGAGGTTTTTGAACTGATGATTCCGCGCCACCTGGTCCGGCGGCAGGTGACAATGATAATCAATGATTGGCAGGTCCGCCGCGTACTTATGGTACAGCGTGCGGGCCGTCTTCGTTTCCAAAAGGAAATCCTCATGGATAAATGGCTGTTTTTTCATAGCGCTGCAAGAGAATGCCAATAAACCCGGCCGTTTGGCAAAAGGAATATTTATGACATCGGCCATACCCTTTCAGCGACGCGTCTCATTCAGAACCAGCGCGTTTGTAATCTGGGCCAAAGCTTGATTAGCCTGATGCTTTGAAGGATAAAAAAGCGTGTTGGTTCTCTGGATCAACTCCATCAGGGCGGGGATTGCCGACGCCGACGCGGAGCCGAACGCCCCAAGTGACTTAGCCGCCTCGGCCACGAGATGCGAGTCCCGGCTTTTCAGGGCCTTGGTTAAAGCGGGCACAACGATTTCAGCATCTAGGGTCATCTTGCCTAAGGCTTGGGCCGCTACCCGCGGGATGTAAGGATCCTCGCTCTCCAACCATTCCAAAATCGCGGGCAAAGCCGCCCGAGCATCCGATCCATAGGCTGCAATGCTGTTCAGGACTCGATATTGCAGGTACAACCGCGGTTCGCTTGCGGGGAACTGCAACAGGAGGTCTTTCCGGCGCTCCAACGCGTTCGTCAGTGCCGGAATGACAACGCCAGGCTCAAGCCTGAGCATGCCAAGGGTTCGTGCGGCGATCCACCCAGCCCGGTTCGTGTATTCGTTCAGGCTCTGCAGCAAAAGCGGCAGCGCCGGCAGGGCGTTCGTTCCCATTTGCGAGAGAAGATAAAGAACGTCACAACGGAGATTTGCCGAGCCATTGGTGGCAAGGTCCAGTAGAATTGGCAGGGCAGCCGGACCAATGTTGGCCAAGGCGAAAGCGGCTCGCCGGTTTGGAAGCGCGTTATGCTCGAGCCCCCAGTACGGGTCATGATTTTCCCAAGGGTTATCCACCGGAAGATGGGCAACGGAAGCCAAGGCGGGAACTGCGGAATCCGCGTTGGTGCCGAGCACGCCAAACGCGGCTATCGCCCCGTAACACCGATGAACGGGGCCGTCTGTGAACCGCCGTCTGAGCACCGCGAGCGTTGAGTGAGAGGGGATCCAACGCGCGAACCAACCGGTCAGGTCATTGCAGATCTCCCGGACGGGTTCCCGTGGTTCAGTGGAAACCCAGCGCACCAGGAAGGGAATGGCCGGACGACCGATCTGCCGGATGGCATCCTCGGCCTCCCGCGCCGTGGCCCAATGATCGTCTGTGTAGGTGTACCCACCGTATAACGCGACCCATTCGCTCAGCCGGTGGCCGTTGCAGGACGGTTCCCAGAACAACAAGCGATGCCCCGCCAGCAATGCCAAAAGCCCAACCCCAACCAACCACCATTTCATCTTTGTGTGCATGGTTTCTCAGCCGGTACCGGTATTTGTGTCAGATCACTGAACCAAGTATTTTCGTTTTCATCGTTATCGGTTTGGCAGCTTCCACAGCTTTCTCAGCACTTCCTCGGGCGGGGTCGAACCGACAGCGGCAAGGACCTCCGGCGCAATTCTTAAAAGGGCGTTGGTGGCGTCCGTGCGCGCTTCGAGGTCCGGGTCATTAAGCCTGGTCACCAGCACCGGGATGGCCGCGCGGCCTTGGGGGCCAAAGGCGGCCAGTGCCCGGAAAAGCCGGCGGCGTAGGGGTGGAGGTGGAGCGTCTTTAAGGCAATCGGCCAGCGCCGGCACCGCCACTTCAGGTGTGACAGCCATGACACCAAGCGTCAAAGCCACTTGTTCGCGAAGTTCGTTATCAGTGTCTTGAAGACATTTAGCAAAGACAGGCACCACGGCAACGTTGGTTTCAAAATATAAGCCCATCTGGCGAACCAGGCTGACACGATCCGGCGTCTTCGGATTGGCCAGTGCGGTGGCGAGCGCCGGAAGCCCGTCATTACCGAGGCCACACAAAGCCATCGTGGCCAAACGATAAGCGAAAAAGTTGGTTGGCTGGTTTGCTAGTATTACTATGTTAAGTTATAACAACGCTCACATCCTCAAACTTTCGACCG
>JBAXGN010000184.1 GCA_037139415.1 Verrucomicrobiota bacterium
GCAGCCATAATCTGCTGGCGACAGACAATATCTATTTACGGATAAGCACTAAATCCAATGAGGATCACATTTTTCCCACGGGACCAGTTGTGCCCTTCGGCACAGGATTCGACGCCGGCCAAAGTGACGGGGTACAGATTCTTGGCGGAGGCGTGTGGGTTGTACTTGGGACCGCCTTGTTTGAATTGGGCGCTGAGCATCCCACGTCTGGTTTGGGAGACGCTGCCGTCCATGCGGAGATGGCGGACGTTGGCTTCTTTCAACAGGCATGAGAGGGTGTTGAGTGGTTCAATAAACGCGGAGCCGACCACCACCTGCTCGCCCCGCCGCAGGATTTGGTTAATCAGGTTAAGCGCACTGGCAATCTTGGGGATGTATCCGGTGTGACTACGGTGTGAGCCCTTACCATTCAACACTGGCACCAGATTCTCGGCATGAGGGGCGGCGGCAGCCATGCGCAGAGCTTGCAGCTTGGCACCTGGAGCGGGCCGCCCGTTTTTATCAAGATAGGAGGCGCGCAAATGGTACTTGTAGGTTTCGGCCTGATGGGTCCCCATGGCGGCACGAATGACATGGCGATGTTTACTCACGATTTGTTCGCCGATGTCGTGCTTGCGTCGTCGCAGAATGATCGGAGCCATCATTTTCCAGAGGCGGTGAACATTGCAGACATTGGGGGTGAGCTTTTTATAGCGGGGGTTCCGGCGTTTCTTGGCGGACAGATTATGTTCGCTAACGAGAAATTCTTCGGCGAAGTCACCACGATCAGCGGAACTGTTGGCATAGGGGAAGCGGGCATGAGCCTCTTCGCGCCCACCGGTCACCCACCAGGCCAGCCGGAAAATGTCGGGCAGGCGATTCTTGATGGGAGTGGCAGTGGAGACCAGGCGATATTTAGGGGTAAGTTGGCGTACGCCCAGCCCGACCAGGGTATTCTCCCCTTTCATGCGGGTGCCTTCATCCACAGCAACACAGGTGAAGGAGTTAAAGCAGAGGTCAGCCAGGGTGGGTGCATAGATGCACTTGACGCGGCGCTGATTGGGGAGAGAACTGGTGTCACCAATATGCCGGGTGTATTCAAAGTAGGTGTGGGTAGCAAATCTGGAGGTGATGATGTCCCGGTTGTTTGGCGGAAGTTCCGAATAGAGCGGATTGTTGGCGTCAATATGGAACGGGGCGAGTTGCTCGTAGGCTGCGTGGATGGCATGCTGGGCGAATTCGCTGGCGTTACAGGTCAGGCGACGCAAGCGCATTTGCAGGGTGGGCAAAGAGTCTTCCGGAGAACTTTCCAGGAGTTCGTAGTAACGGCGCAGGTGGTGGCCGCGTCGAGCATAGTATTCCGCGACATGGTCCTGATTGAGACTGAAAAAGGCCAACCAGGACTCGGCGGGCATCTTGGCTACATCGGGAACTTCGGGGACGCCATTGGTGGAAAGCTGGGTGTAGCTGGTTATATAGAACCCAGCCGGCAAGGAACGCTGTCCATCAACAGGTGACAGGGTGCTGAGTTGCAGGAAGGCAGCCTGGGAATCGAGCTTGATGAAGCGGATACGGAAATGGGTCCAAGCTTCATCAGCCATTTGAGCATGGAGATCGCCAGGGGCGACGATCAGACAGGGGGCTTTTGGTAACAGCGTACCGCCCTTGAATTCGTGGCCAGCCTTGAGCATGGACCAAAGGAGGAATGCCCAGGTTTTGCCGAGCCCGGTATCCCAAGCGAGGATGGCGCCGTCGTGGAGCGCAAGGCGTGCGAGGTCTTGTTTTTGGAATGGTTTGAGTTGCATTGTTTTTTGGGGTTAGGAGTTTGGAGTATTAGTTAGACTGCGGTAGTCCGAGCAGACAACCATTGGGTGACGGTGGAATTATTGAGAACTTTGGCTACGTTGCCACACTGCCAGAGGCCGGAACTAATTACCGTTTTGCCGTGCCCGGCAGCGATGGTCTTGCCAGCGCCATTTTTCGTGGGGATCTGGCGCTGGTTCAGGTCCTTGGCAATCGCGCCGTAGGACCAACCAGCAACGCGTAATCGGTGCATATGTAGAATCCAGGATTGCTGTTGGGGATTATCCACCACTTTACGGATGCGGGTGCCTTTGCTGGTGACCTGGCCGGTCTCGATGGCATCCCAGCCATAGGGTACAGTGCCCGTCAGTTCAGATTTGCGGCGTTTATGTTCCAGGGTGGTACGAATACGCTCGCGCGTGATGGAGACTTCAATCTGCGCCAAGGCGGCAAAGATCTGAATCATGAACATCCCCCATGGCGAACGCGTGTTGAGGGTCATGCCACCCAAGTTAAGAATATGCAGGGAAAACTGGGGGATGCGGTGAAGATCTTCCACAGTAGCGATGACATCTGAGGCAGAACGCCCCAAACGATCAATTTTAGGGATAATTAAGTTGATGATTGCACCGGGATGATCGCGGGTGAACGCCTGGATACGGCGCAATATCTCGCAGCCCTTGGGACGGGCAGAGAACTGGAGACGGCCAGAGACATCTTCCTCACCGTAGAGTTCCAGCCTAGTGAGGTGGTTGGCGGTGCAATAGGCTTCCATTTCATGGCGCTGAATGTCCACCGAGTTATCCTGCTTATCAGTGGAACATCGGGCATAGCCGATGGTGAGGCATTGGGCGGTTGCTGAGGGAAGAGTTGGAATCATAGGTTTTGAATATCAGATGACTGAGAGTATCGGGATGGAGTTGCACAGGGTTTCAATGGTGTCGAGCATAGTCAGGTTGGCTTGGTATTGGATGGGATTCAAGGTGGCCACATCTTTGACTTCCGGGATCATGAAGCAGCGAGTGAGGTCATGTAGGTTGAAATCAATGAGTTCACTGGCCTTGGTGGTATTGGAGCGGATGCCATGGAGTTTTGCACCGGCCTCCTTGAGGCGGTCCTCCATAAACAGCATTTCTGCACCATGACAGTTGGTGATGAAGAAGGCCAATTCTTGGCCGCAATAGGCCACCTCTTCAATTTCGCCCTCCAGATTGCACTTCGTGCCGGGACGGGTGATGGAAACAGTTTGGGAGCGCAGCTTGTAGCTGTCTCCCGCACGGAAAACAACGATATGGTCGGGAGTGGCAAGGTCGCGGATACAGCAAATAGAGTCTTCTTCATCCAGATAGCCAAGGCGCTGAATAGCGGGGAGTGGATAAAGTGGGGCGCGTTCCGCATGGTAGGCCAGAATCGCGGATTGGACGGCGGTGATCAGTTCGGGATGGACGCGCCAGGCAGGATGTTCAACGGTTAGGCCACAGTGGCGCAAGAGTTCATCACGTTGGGCGCGTTGCATGACAACCTGCATGGGACGGCGACCATTGAGGGTGAAGAGTTTTTCGGCGTCACGCTTGTTGACCTGGTTAGAATGCTGTTGGAACAAACTGAGGTTGGTGCTGATGAATCCGTTGGTATCCAGGACCAGATTCCATTCGGCTTTGGCTTTGGCGTAGCGAATTTTGTATTCGTCCGCAGCGGCGTTCCAGAGCACACTGACTTCCTGCGTATAGAGATAGTCACGAACTTCGGTACCACGGCGATGGCGGAAGCGGTTGATACAAGTGAGCTCGCCATGTGCTTGCAGGATATTGGCGGGCAGAGAAATTTCATGGCAGGGGCCGTAATGCGATCGGGCAAAGTACAGAATGCCGGTACGGTACTCCGAGTCGGAGTTATTATCCTTGGTGGCAATGCAGATGTTGCCTGGAATGACGGCATGGAGCCAGCAATGCTCGGCTAAGGCATGATGGGGGGCGTTGGGTTGCAGAATGAGGCGTTGAAGAGTGGATTCATTGGCGATCAGGTATCCTTCCCCATACTGGCTGCACCTATCCAGGGCGATCATTAGCGTGGCGACTGTGGAATCAATCGTGTCCTTGGAAATGCGGGGATCATGGTTGGCAAAAGCATCTTGGACTGAAGACAAGCTACTTTTGGCCAAGGCGGAAAGGCGATCACGATGCCAATGGAGATCGAAGGGCGGATTCAGGGTGAACAGATCGGCTTCAAAATCCAACTCCTTGAGCAGTGGGTAGAGCAGCGTGAGATCGGCCTGTGTAAACCAGGTTTCAACGCTTTTGCGGCACGTGGTGATTTCGGGAAGCGGTTTCAGCGAATCAATGTCAGCCCCTAGCAAATGTTCAGTCGTGGAGTTGGACGCTCCGGCCAGCAGGGCCGCATTTCCGTGGCAAAGATCAATGATCGTCTGGCGAAATCGGGGCAGCGGCTCCGCCAGGGCTTTGGCCCATGGGTAGGGGGTGAAGTATTGCGCCTGGCCTTTGGCGGCAGCGTTGGTGGCAGACTCAAGAAACTCCTGGAAGATTTCAGGATTAATGTTTGTTTTTTGCATAAGCCTAAGATTGGTTGTCGGCGAGGTATTGGTATTCGGCCAAACGAGTTTTTGTGTCGGTGATTTGCTGGCGCAAGTCGGTCATAAGCTGCTCCCCTTCGTTCGAGGGGTGTGCCTCTGCCCGAGCGATAGCGCGCGTGAACTCTTGGCGCAGGTGAGCAAGACGCTGGGTCATGGCCTCAATGCCGGCAGCCGGGCTCATTCGAGCTGGTTTGCCTCGGGCGGATTCAACCTCCATAAGCCATTCAACGGCCGGCAGATCGGTATCTGTATTATTGTGTTTCATAGTGCATAGGCTGATTTTTTGTGACCAGGACTCAAAGGCCCAGGTGATCGGAATGGATTTTAGAATTCCTCTCATACATATATGCGCCCCGGAAGGGACAAACGGAAAACGGGTTAATAAAAGTGGCCCAGTTCACGCAGGCTACAGAATTTTCCGGGCAGGTGGGTGGTAACGACGTGGTCCAGGAGATCCAAGCGCAGGAGTTGGCCGGCGCGGATCAGGTCCCGGGTTACGCGAATGTCGGCATCGGACGGCGAGGGATCGCCGCTTGGATGGTTATGAAGGAGGACAATGGCGCTGGCGCTGGCAATGATGGCGGGCCGGAAGATTTCACGGGGATGGGTCAGCACGGTGTTCAAGGTGCCGATGGAGACCAGGTGATAGCCACGGAGTTTTCGACGGGTGTTCAGCAGGAGCACGTACATGCATTCGACCTCGGGGTTATGGCGGGGATCGGTGGTGATGGTTTCCAGGTAAAAGCGATGGATACAGGCCGGCGTATCCATGTCGCTCTCGGAGATGAAGGTTTCGCGCAGCGCCTCGACTTTGTATTCTTCCACCCGATAGACCGGGCAGGCGGGTAGGCGTGGCGAGCGGCGGGGTTTGGCGGCAAACTCCAGTTCGGGGAAGAGGGGGGTAGCGGTCATAAAATTACCTTTCGGATTGCCAGTGCCTGGTGGCGGAAGCGAGGACGGATTCGACCGAGATGCCTTCGCGGTCGCACAGGTGGAACAAGTTGGCCAGGGTATCCACCAGCGGTGTTTCGTAATCGCCGTTGGCCAGGCTGCCCGGCGCGTCGGGGTGAACCATCAAGGATTCCACCGCCACGCTAGCGCGCTCACCGTTGGTGTAGTCGCTGCTAACAGTTTTGCCGGGCTTGAATTTGAATGTATCTGGTGGGGTGGTGGGTGGTTGATTAAGCATAGGGTTAGGATCGTTTCATGGTGGCTTGGGCTTGCATGGCCAGTTCAGCGTCCAAGAGGGCAGCCCGAACGTTTCCACATGCAAAAGTGGATATTTGGGAAGCAGTAGCTTCGTCCAGTCCGTAGCTGACCAACAGCCCGTGGATGTCGGCGGCTGTCGGTGGTTTCACGTCGAAGAATTTCCAGCGGGACTGGAACCGGGATTCGAGTTCGTTGAGTTTGCAGTTACTGGTACAGACGATCGCAGTACCGGTGGGCTGGTCATCCAAGAGAGTGAGCAGGCGGACCTGAGCCTTGGGAGTACACTGGTCAATTTCTTCAAACCAGATGAACTTCCATTCGGAAAAAAGATCCCGCAGATGGAGGCTGCTGGCGAGGTTCTCCACAGTTTCCAAGTCCACCTGGGAACCGTTGAGTTTGACGGTAGACCACTTTGGATGGCATTTGAGCTGATGTTGCATGTAGCGCGCCAAGGCGCTCTTGCCTGTGCCTGGCGGTCCCAGGAAGATCATTTTGATGGGGGCTCGATCGTTTTCATTGGCACACCGGATGGCTTCGTCCAAGAGTGGAGCGATATGACGCGCTGGTCCGACAAAGTCGCCATGGGTAAGCGGGGTATGGTTTGAGGGAAGTTTCATAATGGTGGAATACGGATTATGGGTTGTTTGGATTAAGCCAGGCCGGCCATGGCCAGTCGCCAGTCATCGGGTACAATGGATGCTGGGAAGACCACCGCTGGAATGATGATGGGTTCAGGTTCGGGGAGTTGAATGATGGGGTTGGAGGTGATGCATACCGTTGACGTGTCCTGCACCGGCTGATTCTTTGGTTCGGCGGGTTCCATCTGAACAGGCTCCGCCACGCCAGCGAATTGTTGGGCGGCCTGTTTGTCTGGAAACATGAAACCACGGATCTCAACGGGACCATAACTGGAATACCAGCCGCCGAGTTTGCGAGCCTGTCCCAGGAGTGCCAGGTAGGTAGAATGGTCCACGCGCTCAGAAAGGCGGACCACGAAGACGGGCGCCTGGCGTTTGGTATGCCAGATTTCCGTGATGGTCATGCCAGGAACCTTGCCGATGGGGGTAACAGCACTGGGGACAGCGACAGGTTTGGAGTAATCGGGCAGCCGAATCTCCACGTTAGGAGTAAAACAGAGCGGGAATTTTTCACTCCACTTGTTGTAATAGACGCGCCAGCCGGATACGCAACCATCACGAAGATAGTAACCCCTACCCCATGCCCACTTATCGCGGTGTTCGGCCTTGGCGGTGGCGGTGGCCAAAAAGGCGGTCTCGGGAAAGGTGGCGGCAGCAGCGCGGAGTTGCTTGAAGCAATCCCTGGAACCGCGCCGCCAGCCAATAATAGCGGAGCGTTTTACGATGTAATCAAAGTTATCGTATTGCGCCTCAGGGGAAACGGCTTCCAGATCAGCCATAATAGCGGCAGTCGCCCATTCCGGACGCTGACTGACAATCAAGGTGGTGTGTTTGCGGGTGGCTTCGGTCTCATCGGTTTCCTGTTTGCGGATGCCGTCGCAGACAGGATCGTTTCCGCACCTGTCATACGGTGGTGGTGCCTCGGGTTGGGCGGTGAGTGTCGGCAGCGGCGTTTTTGGCGCCGGGGTTATGATTTTGAGAACATCGAATCTTGCCATAGGTGTTTTGGGTTAGGGTTCATCCGTGAGACTGGTTAGCGTTGCGAAAAGCGCGATGCACAGGTTCACCGGCAGTAGTATCCAGGGAAGGATAGGATGCATGGCGGATTGGTAATCGTGGAAGGATTGAAGGGTTTGGGTAAAGGTGAGTTTCATGTCAGTCTTCGCCAGCGCGCATACCGCGTTGAGCGCAGCGCGGCAGCATCACATCCGGCACTCCGACTCGGAGTGCCGAAAAACGCGGACTCGGGGAAAAATAATGAGCGCGTTTAAGGAGGGAAATCGGATCTGGGCAGGTGTAAAACCTGATTTTGGCGATCTTTTGCCCTCAAAATACATAAAAACGAAAAAAAGAAGCCACCTTGACGGTGGCTTCCTGGTATTGGATATGGAGCGGTTACTTGGAGGCACCAGCAGTGGTGGGCGCTTGCGCTGGTGACGTGGAGCCCAACGGTTTCTTGGCCGATTGGTGTTCCTGAAACCAGGCCATGAGGATTTCCTTCGGGAAACGGCGCTCTTTGGTTGCCAGATTGGTGTTTGAGCTAAACATATCCACCACGGTTTGGATGCCAAGGAAACAGGATTTCGCGATGGACGTATCTTCCAGGTGAACGATTTCAGCGCCCACGGCAGAGATGACGGTGGTAATATACCCGTCTTCCATGAGACGCGAGATTGCCTTGCGGGCCGCCTCTTCCGACATGGTTTTACGCTCCTTGAGGTCGTCCAAAATGGCTTTCAGGTTTTTCGCGCTATCCTTGGAGCGATCTTTCAACTCTTCGGCAGCCTTGCCAACGAGATCGTGCGTGACTTCCCCGCCGCAGGCCGTAGAGATACTGGCAGCCAATTCCAAGCATTGGCTGGTATTCTTGTCGTAATCCGCTTCCTGGATAAGACCGGTGCGGACATAGGTGCCAAACGCCACCGCACAACTCATGGCGTGGTTGTTCAGCTTGGCTTTCGTGATGGATTCCCAGTACGAAGCCAGGGAGAGATTGGCGGCAATCGTGTGATTGGCCTTTCCCTTGTTTAGGCGCTCTTCGAGCGCGCACACCAGTTTGCCGGCCGCCGGAAAACTGGATTTGTACCGTTTAACGGTAGCGTCGGTGTCTTTCGCTTCTTTCACCACACCGCGAGCCAGTTTATCCTGGTCCTCTGGCGGCAAGGTGACCAATGCTTGATAGGTCATCAATTCCATAGTTTTTTATGTATGGGGTTCGGCTCTCCGCTCGCCGGGTGCGTTTCCGGTTGCCCTGGACCAAGCCCAGCGGTTCCGGGAAATCTGAAAAGTGTGGTTTACCACCGCCATCGCTTGCGTGAGAGCGGTGGTAAACCTGGGATTATTCAAAGGGGCCTTTCATTGGAAACTGCCGAATGGCTAACAAACGCGCCAAAAAACGCGGCGCATATTCTTAATATATACGCCCCCGCCATGGGACAAGCGCCGCCTGCCCCCCCGCACTCCGACTCGGAGTGCCACACGGAATATCGCGCTACCCTTTTCAATGGTACGAAGCATGCCCGATCCATCGCGCATACTCTCACACTATTAGTCCCCGCCATGGGACAGGAGTCGCTTTGCCGTTGCCCGCGCTCTTTAAACGTGGAAAACAAACCAGCAGCGCCCGCGCTCCAAAGCGCCGCGCAATCTCACATGATACAAGCCCCCGGTATGGGACAAGCCGCACCACGGCAAACAAAAAGCGCCCGCCTGAAAACAGACGGGCGCTTGTGACTTGGTTGGAGTGCTACACCGCCAGGCCGCCACGCATTGAAACGGTGCGCAACCCTTTAGACGCTGCAAGCCAGTTATCTATCCGCCGCTGCCGCGCTGCTGCCTTGCGTCGCGCCAGAGCCCGAGCCGATACCAGCGCCGCCGCTCGTGCGTCAAGCGCCGCCAACATCGCCGACCGTCGCGCCATCAGGCAACCCGCCGCCACGCGTGCCGGTGCTGGCGCTGGCACCGTCAGCGCCAATGCTGCCGCCCTTGTCCGCTTGACCGTTGCGCCCGCTGCCATCCCTGCCACCCTTGCCGCCTGTATCAATTCCAGCTCTGCCGCTGTTTGATGATGCACCGCCCCCGCTTGCAAGCGCGCCCAAACCTTTGCCCGTTGAAATGCTTTTGTGAGTGCTTCCACCGATGGAAACCCCGCCCGCTTTGCCGCCGTTGGATAATCCGCCCCGCTGGCCAGATAGACCAGCGCCGCATATTCGCGCCCGCTGGCCAGTTCCATTCGCACCCAGCGCAAGAAACGCGCCAGCGCCATTCGCCGCCGTGCGGCTTGTGCGGCATCCGCGCGCATGCGCGCCGCTTCCCCCTCGCTCAATTGGCACCCTGCCGCCCACGCCGCCAAGCTTGCGCGCTCTGTGGACAGCGCCGCGCTATCCAGCGGAATCAATTCAGCTTGTGCCCCATTGCGCACCTTGCCGCCTTGCTTTTTTGCCGTTGCCAGTGAGTTAAAACTTGCCCGCCAGGCTATCCGAAACGCCCACCGATACAGACGCCCGCCAGGGACCAGCGCCGACAAAGGGACCTTGTCCCAGCGCCGCGCCGCCATCCAAACCGCTGCCACCGCATCCGCCGCCGCCGCTTCCATTGATGAATCCGACGGTATCGCGCCCCGCCGCGCCCAGATAGACCGCGCCGCGCGTCCCGTCGCACCGGAGGCAGCCAACGCCACCGGACCGCCACGCCACCCCCGGCCACCGCATAAACTCATGATCCATTCGCCGACAGTGTCGCCATGGCTTTTGACCGCCACCACGCCCGCTGCCGGTTGCCGCAGCGCCACGCCCGCCGCTGCCAAGGCTAGACCATACGCCCACCGATGCAGACGCCCGCCAGGAGCCAGCGCCGACAAAGGGACCTTATCCCAACGCCGCGCCGCACCCGTAACCGCATCCGCTGCCGCTAGTGCCGCCAGTTCCAACGCTGCCGGTATGGGTGCCGCTCCCTGCCGCGCTTCAAACTCCCGCGCCGCCAGCCCGACCGCGCCGCCGGTCTCAATATCCAGTGTGCCGCGCCCCCCTTGCGCGCCACAGATACCAATGATGAATTCAACCACTCCCGCTGCCATTTGATTTGATGTTGTCATGCTTGCGAACGGTGCCGCCCGCCGCCAGCCAGCGTGTTTGCTTGCTTGTGCGTCGCACGGTCACCGCACCCGCTAAACTGCGCGCACGGCAAGCGCCGAGCTGGTTGAAACGCACGCTTTTTACTGTTTTAAAACGTCAAAAAAAGCCCAGTAAAACAGCCTTAAATGCACGCCTGAAAACACACCCTTAAAAGAGGCATACCCCCTACTAGGGGGGTATATTTATCAAAATTTTGCGAGTGAAAACATAGACCCCGCAAGGTGCTCCGCAAACGCACACCGGATCACGATGGACGCACATGGCCAAACACCGGGTGGAGATCGTGGCCGGAGGGTTCTGGGTGGCGACGGGGGCGCGGGCGGGCATGATTTGTGAAGAGGGGCGCGGGTCTGCACCAGGGTAAAACGCGTGTTACTTTTTGATTTGGCTAAATTTGACCATGAATGGGTCTGCTATTCATGGGAACAGCGCTATCGGGATTATGGCTAAATTTATACAGAGGTGTTACCTGGGTTTTTGAAAAGTAACAAGCGAGTAACAGAAGTAACAGGCATGTGCCAGTCCTTATCTATCTATCTATCTATCTATCTATTAATAATATATATATATATATATATAGAAGCTGGTTTGATAGCCTTGTTACTTTGTTACCTTGTTACGCGGAAATATGTGCTTCATGTGGAAAGTGTCGGGGAACATGTTCCCGGAACAATATTTTGTTCCCCGAACAGTTTTTAGGAACAAATGTTCCGGGAACAGCGTTCCGGGAACAGCGTTCCGGGAACACAATTTATTTCCACTCTTATAATATGTAGATGTCTAAAAAACGAGTAACAAAGTAACAAGACAGATAAACCACACGCTACCAATAACTTGCGCGTAACTTTGACGCGTAACACGGAAAAAACGGGTAACAGACCTGTTTTTGAAGCGAAAAACAGGATGAAATGTGAGGGTTCAAATCGGGCGGTTTCGGATGCTGAAATTTTAATCCTGAATGGAAGCAAATGGCGGTGGAAAATTACGGTTGGCACCCAGGAGATGCAGCCCTCACTACTATCCGTTTTACCTTTGCTGGATACCCCACACTTCCTGTCCATCCAAGCTGAAGGCTACTTCCCATCGTCTGCTAAACTGCCACACTGGATCGATGCAAGGCAAGGCGGATCATCGAATTGAATCATCGAATCCGTGGCACCAGCTTCCGCCCAGTGACCATCACCCTGCCTCTCCGGAGCTTTATTTGTTCGCATAGTCCTGCAACTCTTGTGCGAGCCCGCGTTATTGGGACTTTTGATTTTTTGCTATGATTGGCGCTCAAAAATGTATTCTCATTGCCAGATTAAGTAACATTGTATTTGAAAATAACGTTTCATTTGTGGCAGAGTACTGGTCGTTTACGCCAATGAATTCGAATTATGTTATGACTGGGAGCTATTGGCTCGACCGTTTTACTGGTACCATGTGGAAGAAGTTTCTACAGGCTGGTGCCAATGTGCCCGTTTTTTCGAATCGTCCAGGCGGGGCGGACGGCCTCATCTGGGTATTCGATGTCTTGACATGTTATCTCGTCAGCATTACCCGTTGGGTTAGTTCCTTCATCTTTGGCTTCAATAACGATGTGCATCGTGTCAGGCACAATGTCAGATATGTCCAGGAACTATGTTTGAACATCACTAAGTGGTCTCTGGGTCGTTAATGCTCTTATGCCAGACCTTCTTCCAGGAACCGAAGTAACTGCCCGTGGCCTGCGATGGGAACTGGTCAATACCCAGAATCTTGGTGGTCAGATTCTTCACCGGCTGCGCGGCATTGAAGGCGCCTTCGCCGGTCAGGAATTGGATCTGCTTGGTCCATTTGACGAAATTACCCCGGTCACCCGCGCCTTGCGCCCGGAAAAACCCGCTTCACTCCCAAACTGGCTGGCTTTCCATCAGGCCTTTCTTCTGGAACAGGCGTTTGGCATGGATGCCCTTAGCGCTGTCCAACCCGGACGGCTGCGTATCGAGCCCTACCAATTGGTGCCCGTGCTCCGGGCCCTGCGATTGTCCCGCGTCCGGCTGCTGCTTGCTGACGGTGTTGGCCTTGGTAAAACCATTCAGGCCGGTCTTCTGCTCACTGAACTTATTGCCCGCCGGATTGCCCATCGCATCCTGATCGTGTCGCCTTCGGGCCCCTTGCTTGCCCAGTGGGGGATGGAAATGTCCCACCGCTTTGGTTTACGATTCCAGGTTATTGATCGCCAGTCCCTGGATGAGGTGCGGCGCAGTACCGAACTCGGCGCCATTCCATTCGACCATATCTCTCTTGGCCTGGCCTCCATTGACTTTCTGAAACAGGAAAAAGTGCTCGAAGACCTGGAACGCTCTTCATACGACGTCGTGATCATAGACGAAGCCCATCACTGCATGGAAGTCGGCGGAGATGATCGTGACGCCTCGCTCCGCCGCCGGCTCGCCGAGGTGCTCGCGCGCCGTTCCGATGCCCTGATCCTCGCGACCGCCACGCCGCATGATGGCAATGACCGATCGTTTGCTTCCATTTGCGAACTCTTGGACCCCTCGCTGGTGGATGGCCGGGGAGCGCTTCGGGGTGATCGCTACCGCCAGCACGTCGTGCGCCGGCTAAAGAAGCATATCCTTACCGAAAGCGGCGCACCCCGCTTCAAGGAACGCGACGTCGAGCCGTGTCCGGTCCGCGCGCGCAGCGGTACCCATGATCGGTTCATAGAACTGCATCAGCAACTCATCGCCTTGATCGCGCCGGAGCTTCGCAAGGCCCTGCGCAGCCGTCGTTACAGTGACGTACTTTCCTTCATTTCGCTGCTCAAGCGCAGTGTATCCACGGTTGCCGCATGCAAAGCCACCCTCGAAGCTGTGCGTGACCGCTTCCGTTCCATCCAGACCGAGACGGCAGAAACCCAAGAGAGTCGCAAGCAGCGGCTTCGCTCGTTGCGTGAACTGAATCGTACCCTCGAACGCTTTGGCACCGTCAGCCTCGATCAGGAAGCCGAGCAACAAACGCTTGAGGTTGAAGACCTTGCACAACAACTTTTTGCCTTGGAGCGCGAAGTCGGTTCCGAGGCGCGCCACCTGCGCCGCTATGCCAATATGGCGGACGCGCTGGATGCCCTGATCCGCATTGCCGAATCCGCCACCGGGCAGGATCCCAAGCTGGCGGCGGTTATCGCCCAAGTGCAATCCATTCGTGCTCCCGAACCCCGCGCTAACGTCCTGATCTATACGGAATACACCGATAGCCAGGCTGCCTTGGTCGCCGCGCTGCAACAGGCCGGCGTCGGCCCGGTCATTACCATGAGCGGTGAGGATGATGAAAAGGCCCGCGCCACTGCCACCGACCGCTTCCGCAATGAGGACAACCTGATTCTCGTCAGCACGGACGCTGCCGCCGAAGGCTTGAATCTTCACCAGCGCTGCCACCATCTCTTGCATCTTGAACTTCCATTCAATCCCAACCGGCTGGAACAGCGCAACGGACGCATTGACCGTTTCGGACAGGAGCAGACTCCCATGGTGCGGTATCTCTTCTTATGCGGCACGTTCGAGCAGCGCATTCTGCTGCGCTTGATTGCCAAGTATGAGCGCCAGCGCAAGCTGCTCACCTTCGTGCCCAATACCCTCGGCGTTACAGCTTCAGCCGAGGCGACCGCCGAGCGCCTGCTCACCGGCCTGGTCGAACAAGAGGCCTCCTTGTTCCAGCGTGAAGAACCGGTATTTGATCTTGTCTCCGGTCAGGAAAATTCCGGCGCGGATTCCGCCACCCGCGAGTTGCTGGAGGAAATTGATCGCAGCCTGCAAGGATTCGAGCGCGCCGCCACCGCCAATACCTGGCTGGGGGCGGAGGGGCTTAATGCTGAGGCCTCGCTGTTCAAAGAAGCCGACCAGGCCCGCCAGCGCGGTGCGCACTTGAACAGCGTGGACCTTGCCCGTTTCGTTCGCGACGCCGTCCTCCTCGAAGGCGGCGACGTTCGCGATATTTCGCCTGACATTACGGAGATGACCCTCCCGCCCGCTTGGATGCCGGGGCTCAAGGATACCCCCGGCATTGACGTGGATACCCGTACTGTTCGGCTCACGACGAAGCTGGAAATCATCCAGGACTCTCAAAAACGTGACGTCGGCTTCCTTGGGCGCGCGCATCCGCTGGTTCGCCGGGCTCTTGATCGGGTGCGGCACCTTGCATTGGGCGGCACGGCCACTTCCGTGGATCAACGCATTAGCGCGGTTGTTGGCGACCTGCCGCAACCCGCATTGCTTTTCACCTTCCTCGGGCGTCTGCTCAGCCGCGCGGGGCGCGAGTTTGAACAAGTACTTGCGATTCTGGTTCGACCACCCGCCAGTGCTGAATTTATTGCGGATAGCGGGCAATGGCTCCGCCTCGCTGATCCGGCCAACGCCATGAACACCCGCGACGTGTGGCAGAACCACTTTGTAAACTGGGCGCAGGATGCCGAAGCCACGGCTATTGCCGCCGCCCGAAGGCATTTCCACCCCATCGCCGCCGATGTGCTGAATCGCCGCCGCACCGAACTCCGGCGCGATCGTGAGCGCCTGCACGAGTGGCTTGAGTTCCGCGAGCGGGAAATTATCGCGGATCGCGGTCAGTCGGCGGTGCAGCAGGAATTGCTTGCGTCCGCCCGCTCACAATCACCACAACCGCAGCTTGCCGATTGGGCTCGCCTCACTGTTCCGCTGGACCGTCTGTCTGGCTTTGCTGGCGACAATGCCCAACCGGTGGCGTTGCGCCACGAGGCCCAAACTGTCCTCAGCCTGTTTAAAAAACGCCGTGATGATTTCGATGCCCGCGATGCCATGCGCGACCCCGAGATCACTACTTTGGGCATGCTGATGATTGTGCCGCGCAACAAGCAAATGGAGAAAGGAGCCTCATGACCGCGAGCTATTCCATTCCTGACCCTATTTCCGCCTCCGTAAGGTTCCGGTCCAAACCGGTCAACGCGCGCGCCATCAAAGCAATCATTCCCACCTACAAGGATTGGGATGGTCTGCGCGTCACGTTGGATAGCTTGCTTAATTTGAAAACGCCACCCAAAGAAATTGAGGTGGCCAATGACAACGTCGAACCAGGAGTGCCGGACTGGCTGTCGGCCTATCCGGTTAAGGTGGTGGATTACGCTGGTAATCTTGGGCCAGCCAGAGCGCGAAACCGGGCGTTTGGTCTGAACGATGACGACCAAAATTATCATTTTTTGAAATTGATGAGCGTTTTTTCAGAGCGCCAATCCTTGCCTGACTATTTAAAAAACGGGATCTGCTCTGAACTTAAACATCAAAGTCACCCTGGTGCTCCCACGACATTTGAATGGGCATCAGCCATTGATTGGTATTATTTTACCGATTGCGGTTGCGTGCATGAGCCTGACCTGTTTTTGAAATTCGAGGAAACCTGGCGCGAATGCGGGGATTGTTGTGTGGCCATCAGTGGGCCCGTCACCGGATCAGGTTCTGGTCCCATCAATGAGTACATGACGGAACAAGGCGTGCTCAACCCACCATTGGAGCGCACAATTCATGGGGTGTATTTACCTCAGGCAATCGTCACCGCAAACGCTCTGATTGCCGGGCTGCCGTTCGCGTTTCTCGGTGGATTTGATCCCCAATTTCAGGAAGCCGCCGGGGAAGATCTGGACATGGGGATCAGATTGCGTCAACTGGGTGTCATCGCCTGGTCTCCCGCAGCTAGAGTATCACACCAGTTTGATGAAAACGAATCCGATTTCTATCGGCGATTCCGGCGATATGGACGCGGTAACCGAAAGTTGGAAGTGAAACATGGGTTGCCCAGCCTGCGCGCACGCCCGTTTTTACCCGAAAAACCTGAACACCAACATCTTGCGGGCACTGCGTTGAAAGCGATGCAAGCCGGTTATGATGAAGCCATTGACGTCGCCGAGCGCGGTATCTTGAAAGTCATCCCCGTTTAAGGAACCCCCGCGAATGCCTCTCAACCTCATAACTGATTGCACGTTCACCGGCCCGGCGTTGCCCGAGCCGTTTGTGAAGTTCAATCTGGAGGCTGAACTTAACCGGCTGGGGCTCCTGCCAAAGGCCGCCGGCCCGGAAGCCCGCGCGCTGAACGAGCATTGGCAATTCGTCCGCCGTAAACTCCGCAATCTTGTCTCGCACGGTGGTGGACTGCGCGTGCAGAACCACGTCATTGAGCCACTATTGGCCCAACTAGTTCTACTTCGTTAAGTTTTTTTGGGTATTTTTTGACGCTGCGCCCGTTTGGT
>JBAXGN010000185.1 GCA_037139415.1 Verrucomicrobiota bacterium
GCTCCAACTTTTACGTCATCAGCTCCAACTTTTACGTCATCAGCTCCAACTTTTACGTCATCAGCTCCAACTTTTAGGTCATCAGGAATAGCCCTTGCCGATTCTGCGGTAACTTCTTATTGGACAATGGCTATTGATGATTTTTTTGGGGTGTTTGGCGGGTTGTCCAAAGCCTTGACAGGGAGTGGGTGAAAGATTTTATAAATTTTTGCTTGGCAATTCGATAAATCTATGAAAATTATTTTACTCATGAATCCCGGCATGGTGTCGGGATTCAATATAGGAACAATAAAAATGAGTCAACCGAGATATGGCCAGGTAACCTACTGGCAATTCCGCTGGGCTTCGCTTAATCCGGTTATCAAAGTAGGTCCAATGACAAAATTAATATTAGACTATTCCAGTTATGGCGATGCCTTGCTGGCGAGTAAAACGCTCGGCATGGTCCATGCGCTGACGGGCAACACGCATTTTCCGCTGCCGTGGCCGACGGAGTTTCCGACCCTGGTGGCGCTCACCGCCAAACAGGTGGCCTTTGCCGATGCGGTGACGGCGGCGGGCGACCGCGATAAGGTGAAAATCTCCGCCAAGAATGCGTTGCGCAAGGAACTGCTGGTCATGATTCGTGAAATTGGCACTTACTTGCAAATCAAGTCCGGCGGCGACCGCACCATCCTGGAAACCACCGGCTATGATCTGGTCAAAGCCCGCGTGCCGAGTCCCAACCCGCCGGCCGCGCCGCAGAATTTCAAGGTGGTCGCCGGTTTGTTGCCCGGCTCAGCGGTTGCCAGCGCAAAAAGCCCGCGCGGGGCGCGCACGTTCGAGGTGGAATATTGCGTGGGGGATACGTCCGTGCCCGCCAATTGGAAGATCGGCGCGCGGCACGGCGCTTGCGGCAAAATCAAGATGGACGGTCTGGAGCGCGGGAAGGATCACACCTTCCGCATCCGCGCCATCGGCAACGACGGCCCCGGCGCGTGGTCGGATGTAGCCGTTTTTATGCCGAGTTAATCGGGAATTGAAACCCTCGCACCCCCTGCCGCCAGACTGGTTAAGCTGCGGTTAGGGGGTGCGTTGTTTTTGGACTGCGATGCCCCCGTTCCCCGCACGGATCGCGCGGGCTGAAAGCCCGTGATGTGATAGCTTGGGGTGAAGCCCCAAGGAAACGATGAATCACCTGATTGCCGCCGCCCTGAAAGGGAGGGATGTTCAGTTCCATGATTGACGCCCGCAACGATGGTTCCGCCCTTACAGGGCGGGGCGGTTTACGGGGAACGTATTCCCGGGCCTTCAGCCCGGGCTATCACATGACGGGCCTACGGCCCTGCCACTCATAACGTCCATGACGAATGCCGGACAACACTTGACGGGAAGCCGCAACGGCGGGATATTGAACGCCGTGACCAAGAATACGAATAATCCAATGCGCGACTGGATGCAGGAGATTCCTGTGTCGGGCGTGGAAACGGAAAGTCTATGAAAAATGACCCATCCTATGGTTTTGACCCTGTTCCCTGTTATCGGCTGAAGATGCAAGAAATTACCCGCGGGCATCCGGCGGAAGTTCAAACCGTGTACTCAGTCAAGGTCGCAACAGGACGCGGTAATACTGGTTGGTCAACGCATTGGTGTTGGTCCACGTGTACGGAAGAACTGGCGACAGGTTGGTATTGAGGGAAGTCCAGTTGCTCAGGTTGACGGAGCCCTGAATCAGGTAATCCAGATTGGGATCACCATCCACGCGCAGTTGCACCTGGCGGTTGGCAGATAGAACGAAGTTGGTTAGCCGCGTTTTGCCCAGGCGATTGACCACTGCGGTGAACTTCTGCGTCGCACTTAAGACCGGCGACCCATCATCCATCACCTTGACGGCGATCTGATTCGTGGTGCCAGCCTGCATGGCGGCCACCCGCCACAGGAAAACCCCGTTGGCGGCGTTCAGCACCGCATTCGTGGGTCCGCTCAACAATTGGAACGTCAGCGTTTGCGGTGGCACCTCGGCATCCGTGGCCACATTGGTGAACTGCAACGTCTGCCCGGCATTGAGTGTCACATTGGAAATGGCCGCCAGCACCGGCGCAGTATTGATCAGGTCCGACGTGATATAGGCTTCATCCATCCAAAATGTCCCGGGCTGACTGGTCTGGAGCACAATGCGCGCCGTGACGTTGGAAGGGGCCGCGCCACTGACACTGATTTTACGCCAGACATTCGAGATCGTGGCGCTGGTGTTAAAATAGGTACTGTAGGGCGACGCACTTTTGCCGACGGATAAATTCATGGTCATCGCCTGGGTGCTTTTCATCCAGACACTCGCGGTGTACATCCGTCCGTTGGTCATGGCAAAGGATTGGATGATTTGAAAGTTCGGGCTGCCATTGGTCGCCAGAACCACCTTTTGGGCGTAGCTTCCGGCGGGCACATCATTGGTTTCTGCGCTATAAATCACGGTGGGCGCGAGCGATCCATATTTTGAATTTTCCGACCAGCCATTGGCCAATAAACCCGTAATGGAGTTGCTGCTGGTCACGCTATTCTGGGTATTGAATGGCGATTCAAATCCGGGATTGTTCAGTTGCTTGAAACTGGTCAAAGGCGTGGGGCTGACTTGCAGCGTGAAGGCGTTGGTGCAGGCGCGCCCACCCGGATCGCGCAGCACAAACGTGATAACGGTATCCCCCACCCGGCCCGGTAACGGCGTGATCGTCGCCGTGCGATTGGTACCCGTGCCGGTGATGACCAGATTGGTCGCCGGCACCAGGTTGGTGTTCGACGTGGACACGCTCAAGGTCAGTGTGCTCACATTATCCACCGTATCCCACATGATAAACGGCACCACCGCCACCGTGTCCTGAGTGATGGTCAAATCACTCAAGGGCTCGATGATGGGTTCGCTGTAATTATTGGTGACCGTGATATTGAAACTGCTTTGCGTCACCGTGCCATCCGCATCCTGCACCGTGAGCATGAAGGTGGCAGTTCCGTAGCGATTGGCGGCGGGCACGGCATTCAGCAGAAATTGCGGCCCGTACTGCGTGAGTTGCAGATTGTTGGTCGGAAACAACTGCGGGTTGGAGGTGGCAATGGAAACATCCAACGCGCTTTCCACGGTCTCCCGATCATGCACGCGAAAGGCCAGCGGGCCGAACGCCTGGTTCTTCAAAACCGCCTGGTCGGGAATGGCATCCACGGAAGGCGGTTGGTTGCCGTCTTTTCCGGTGGGCGTCAAGCGCAGGTAATCCAAAATCAACGCATAACCGCTGCTGCTGGAATTCTTGCCGGCCACCGTGAAGCGGAACCAGTAATCCCCCGCCACCGCAAAATTGTTGGTGGCCACCACCAGATCCGCATACGAAGTGGTGGAGGCATATAAATCCTGCCGGGCGCCAAGATTTGTGTAACCCCCGCTCGCGACGGGCGCAGCCGCCAGTTGAAACTGGCCGCAAGAGTTGGTTTTTCTCACCCCCACCCGCAGCGTATACTCCCCTGCATACGGCACATTGACCAACAGCGCGATATAATCATTGGTAGCATTCGCGGAAAACAGCAGCGCCCGCCCGGCACTGAAGGCGGTGTTGGTGACAATACTGCTGTTATCGCCGGAGGACATCGCCGCAATCGGGAGGTTTTCGGCCTGATTGGCCAGCACATTATAAATGGCCCACCAAGCGAGTTTGCGATTAAATTTTTGATCCAGAGGCAGCGCCGCGCCAGAGCCGGGGAAAAAGCCCGGTACCCACGAATGGGAATCGTCATAACCCCAGGTCTGAAGCACCCGGGTTCGCGGGAACGCCAGCGCGGTGCCATACACATTGAAGTACGTATCCGCCTGCGTGGCCAGGTCTGTAATATTGGTGGCCAAGCCCGTATTGGTATCAATGTTGATGCGCACATCCAGTTCGGTGATGTGCAGGTCCACCCCCAGATCGTTGAAACGCTGAAAATTCGCGCGCATGGACGCCAGGTTGGGACCACTCTGGTTAATGTGCATCTGGAAGCCCACGGCATCAATCGGCACCGCGTTGGATTTAAACCCTCGCACCATCGCGTACATCGCGTCGGACTTGGTATTGTCTTCCTCATTGCTGTAATCGTTATAGACCAGCTTGGCATTGGGCGCTGCCGCATGGGCTCGTTTGAAGACCTCCGCGATGTAATTACTCCCCTGCCCCGCGTAACCGATTCCGGGCTGGTCATACCAGATCGTGCTGCGCAGGCCGCCGTTGCTATCATTCAGCGCCTCGTTCACCACGTCCCAGCAGAACAACTTGTCTTTGTAACGACCGGCCACCGTGTCAATGTGATCGTACAGAATGGTCTGCAACTGGCTGGTCGTCCAAGTGTTGCTGCTGACCCAGCTTGGCACGCTGCTATGCCAGATCAACGTGTGGCCGCGCGTTTGTTGCCCGTTGGCAATGCCGGTGTTCACAATCGTGTCCGCCGCGCTCCAGGAATACGAGTTGGACTGCGGTTCCGTGCTGGAAAATTTCAATGCGTTTTCGGAACCGCAGATGTGGTAATCCGTCCCCACAACCTCGGCATACGTCGGGTTGTTTTTAAGGGTCGAGTCGCCCCCCACGCCGCCGACCCAGACATTGGGGAATTTGCGCGCCGCCAGCCGCATCCCGCTCAAAGGCACCACCGCCACGTCATCCACCATCAGGTCCACATTTGCAGCGGGTCCGGAAACGTAAAGGCGAACATCCTGAACCGCACCGGTGGCCTGCAAATCAAAGCAGCCGGCCAGAAAACTCCAGCCGCCGTTGCTGCAAGTGCCTTGTGCAATATTCGTGGCATGCACCCCGGCATCATCCGTGAACTGCATGCCCACCATCACCGTCTGCTGGGTGACACTGGCCGCCTGAAACCAGCCCGCACAATAATAACTGGCGCCGGATACGAGTTTCCCGGTCAGCGTTTGTTGCGCTCCCTGATCCGATGCCGTGCGGCTGGTGATGACCAGCGCGTTGCTGCCCATGTGCTCATTCGTGCTGAGCTGCAAAGTGCCCCCCTTCCAGACCGACCAGTTGGTAACCCCCAATTCAAAGCTGGGATTATCCACCAGATTTTGCGCCGCCGCACGAAAGACTGAAACCAGCCAAACCAGAGCCACCACCATCATCCAACTCCGATAACGGCCGTGAACCTTCGCACGCTGGCAATCTGGCTTGGAGGTGAGAAACATCAGAGGAGCACTGAATCGGGTTCTATAGCCGCCCCGTTCACCAACGGCACCGCGCGAATGGCTGGCGGATGCAGCGAACGGGTTGCTGCGCAGACCAACTTATGTATGGCATTAACATGCACGCCCAATCCGCCAAGCAGTTTGGATCATCCGCGATTGAGTGCCATAAATCTTCAACCAACCGCAACCGTTCAGCGACCGGCAAAGATCGTAATTCGTCTATCGCAATCACAGAGCAACCCTAATTCAATGGGCAGGAACGCGCAAGCGGGCGTTTTGAAAAACTGATAAACTTTGCCTTTGGTCATGGTTGAGATCAATCGCCCAGCGCGCGCACGGCAAAAATTTCCGCAAAGGTGAGCATTTTGTTTTGCTCAGGGTCCCAGACTTTCAGGCCCAGACACCGCAGCACTTCGGCGGGCCAAAGCGAAGTCGTCTTGGCCGTTTGGAATTCCGGAATCGCGGCCATGACTTCGGGCAACCGATAGAACGGAATCTGCGAGTTGATGTGGTGGATGTGGTGATACCCGATATTCGCCGTAACCCACCGTAGGCATGGGTGCATGACCATGTAGCTGGACGATTCCAACGCCGCATGTTCGTAGCTCCATTCGATCTTTCCCTTGAAGGTGACCCCGGGAAAATTGTGCTGCGCATAGAACAGGTAGGAACCAAAACCGCAGGCGAGCGTGAAGGGAATGGTGACCGAGAGCAAGAGTTGTTGCCACCCCAGAAACCAGAGGATGCCCAGCGCCGCCGCACCATGCAGGGCGAGGGCCAGCAGGGAATCGTAGTGCCGCCGGGGGCTGCTTCGAAAGGAGGCCACGCACATGCCATACGCAAAGGCAAACACGTACCCGAAGCCGATCGTGAACGGGTGGCGAACAAACAGATACCAAAACCGGGAGCTTTTTGAAGCCCGAAGAAACCGCCGCCGAGTCATGATCGGAAAGGAGCCGATGCTGGCCGAAAACAATTTTGAATTGTGATGGTGATGGTAATCGTGGGAGCGCTTCCAGATGCTCGATGGCGCAAGGATGAACAGCCCAAACAGCGAAAAGAGGCAATTGCCCAGGGGCGAGGATTTGAGAATGGCGTGATGTTGGTAATCGTGATAAATCACAAACATCCGGACAAGGACCAATCCAGCCAGCACGCTGCAAGCGAGTCTGGCCAGGAACGGCATCGGCTGAAAGGTCCCGAAGAGCAACGCGCCCAGCAGCCCGAGCGTCGAAAGGGTGTGCCACCAACTCTTCCAACGAACTTCCACGGCATAGGGCTTGGTCGCAAGAATAAGTTCCTTGCCGGTCCGAGCGGGGAAAATGCGATTTCCTTCAACCCCAGGCGGGGTTGCGCGGTTCGCGCCCGGCTTTTGATCCGAGTTCATTCGATAAAGTAGGTCAAAATCGCCCCGTGTCAAAAATTACTAGATTGCTTTTTGGCACGTTGAATGCCTTGACTGGTCGCGTTGCGGTAAAAACCTTATTCACAGTTAAGGGAGCACGTGAGGGGGCAAACACCAGCGAATTTGTTATGTGAAACAATTATGCCAGCCAGCATTCACGTTCGCAACTTGTTGGTCATGAAGCTGGCGGAAGGGGGGGATTCGAACCCCCGGTACGATCTTTCAGGCGAGACATGCGGTTTTTCAGGCATTTTTGACACATTCAAACATGCTTGACAGCTTGGTTTGTTGTAACTATTGTAGTCACTCGATATGGCATCGCTACGACGAATTCCACGGTCACCGTTCTGGATTGCGTGTTTCACGCTGCCGGATGGATGTCGCACTCAGCGCTCAACCAAAACCACGGATCGGCGAGAGGCGCAACGGATCGCTAACAAGTTCGAGGACGCTTCCGCCTTGGGGAGTCGCAGTCGCCTGACAGAGGAACAGGCACGAAAAGTGCTCGCGGATATATACGCCCTTTCCAATAAGGATGCGCTGCCGAGTTCTACCATCAAGGAGTACATGGAATCCTGGTTGAAACGCAAAGAACTCGAGGCCGCCGAAAAGACCCATCTACGTTACAAGACGGTCATTGCACATTTATTGGAATTTCTCGGGCCAAAGGCAGATTTCGACATCACCCACCTGACGAGCAAGGAAATTACTGGTCTCCGGGATAGCTTGTCCAGCCGGCTATCCATTGGAACGGTTAACATCAGCCTGAAAATTATTCGAACAGCTTTGGGCCAGGCAAAGCGCGATGGCCTAGTGGATGTCAATGAAGCGGAACGTGTGTCTCTTTTAAAGAACCGGGCTGTCACGGATGGTCGTCGCCCCTTTACCTTGGATGAATTAAAGAAGATATTGGAGAACGCTAACGCAGAATGGAAAGGCATGATCCTGACTGGGCTATTACAAAGGGAAAAACCCAGGTCAAGAGCAGCTACCGCAAGTTTCCCCCAAAGCCAGCCCTAAGAGTGTTCCTGAACGAACAAGCAAAGAACCTCGTGGAAAAAATCTGAGTGGAATCGAATCTAGTCAGCCTAAACACAACCCTTAAATACTGTTCTTGAATTTGGCCTGCCGTTGAAGGAGTGTGTTTGCAGAGGTAATAAGAAAGTGGCAATATATCAGGGTGAAGAATATATTGAGAAAATTTATGAAAAGAAACGTGATTGCACAGAGTTAGTCAGCGTCGTTTCTTCATTAGGCAGCATTTTTTCTCGAAAGACTTACAAACTGAAATGCTTATTGACTACATACCAGGTTTGCGGTACCCATAAATCATCAGCGCAGAAATATAGCCTTTGCGCATTTAGGCTGGAAAATACATTTGGAATTATGAATACATATACGAACCAAGTGCGGGAAGGGTTTCGACTTATTTACGTGGTCGCCTGTTTAGCCATTGCCTGCCTCCCTCCTGAAGTAACTGCCAAGCCACGCCCAGCCCGTCCTGTGTTGCCTGAAGGAGAAAGCTTCCTCTATCGCGCCAATGAACTGCAAACCAACTTCGTGGCCGATTCCATATCCAATTCAGTTTACCTCAAGTCCGTCTATTTTGCCGAAAGTTGGTCAGGCACGGCTCTGCAAATGATGGGCAACACCGCTTCCCGCTGCATCATTCCTGCCCAAGGAACCCGCAGACCACCCAACTTCTCGCCTAATAGCGGTTCCATCCGATTGTGGTTTGCTCCAGTTTGGTCCAGCAGCTCATTGGGTGGACAAGGACCGGGAACACATGCGCGGGTACTTGAAATCGCCCAGCTTAATACCCGGACTCATGTTGGTTTCGCCCTGTATTTCGATCCGGACGGCAACACCATATACGGAACGGCTTATCGGGGTGATCAGGCGGTGGAACTCATTCGTGCCACCGTTAGCTTGGAAAACGGAGTCTGGCATCAATTCGGATTGGTTTACGGCCCTGACTACACTGCCTTGGCCTTGGATGGGCAAATGATAGCCACCAACCTGCCTATGCCCACGTTAGCCACCGATTTGGATCACTGGGTTTGCTTCCTTGGCACGGATAAAATGGGGCAGGAGAAGCTGCATGGCCAGTTGGATGAAATCTACTTCTTCCCGTTCGCTTGCAAGGAGAGCCAGTTCACTTGGGACTATCAAGCGCAGAGTCCACTAGCTACTATGGGGCCTGTTACTGTTCAGGAATCACTGGCGCAATATCGAACCTTAAGGCGTCACCGTGGGCCTCAACGTGCGGAAGAGAATGGGGCACCATCCTTGCCTGGCGATTTCGGACCGACTAATACTAGTTTCACCTATACCTCTGACCCGCTCACCAATCTATATCTGCTCAATTTCACTTATGGCACCAATCTGGCCTTGAGCCTTTGCAACACCAACCGGACCAATGGCGCGTATGATGTGTTTGCCACGACAAATCTGGTGCCGGTGACGTTTTACGGGACCGCCACCAACTTTAGCTCGATTGCCTGGGTTTTGCTGAGCCACGGCGAAGCGGGCCAGACGAACTTTGTCATCACCAACGCTGCTGTGCCCTATCAATACTTCTTGGCAGCATCAAATGAAGAGGACGACGATGGCGATGGATTGAGCAACGCCTATGAGAAGCTGGTGAGCAAGACCAGTCCCACCAGCGCCTATACTTCGGGCGACACCAACCTGACCGATTACATGGCCATCATGCTGGGAGCCAACCCACGGGTCCGGCATGATCGCGACACTAACGGGCTGATGAAATTCAGCGTCTTCACTCCACTCAAATAAGGACACAAAAGGGATTCTATGAAACTTTTCCATCTGATTTTCATCGCGGTCGGGCTGTGGTTGGCAAGTATCGGCAGCACGCTACAGGCGCAATGCCTGCGCTGCTTGGGGGTAACGTACGCCAGTGTAGAAGCCACCAATGCGTATCCGCCGTATGGCTTTACTGGTTACCAAGGCACCAATTTATACCATCGGCAGGTCATCACCGAAATACCACTTGGCTGGAAGTGGACCAATTTGGTGTCCATGCACGATCTTTTCCAAGACCGGCAGGTATATCTGGCCCCAGATAATTGCGTGCCGGGGACAATGGAATGGACCGTATATTTGCACGCAAATTTGGGCACCACGGATGTCGCAACCGCATCGGTTCAAAACGACACGAGCGTTTTGTGGACTGACACCATGACCTATGACAATCCAATCCTGGAGCATTCCGGCAGCACGCATTTGGACGCTTGGGGCACCCTGATTCTGGCTATTGTCAAAGCCAACAACAACAGTGTGGATGGTACCAATCAATTGACCTTCACCCCTGAGAGCTTTCAAAACATTCTCACCGAGCGTTGGCTCACCCCGAGTGTTTCGGAAGCTACAGGACAATTGCAGTTCACCAACTATGACTACGGTTGGACCACCAATATTATCAGCAACACCCGGATGGTGCTGACGTACACGTTTGAGGGAATCCCGATGATTGAGCAAACGTGGGAACTTTTTGAGAAGGATGAAGGTCCCCGCAGTCTGCTCGAACTCAGCCAGGATTTCCGATGGGGCACCAACACGGTCTATACCAATCGCACGCTTTTCACTTACTATCCTCCCGCCAATACCAAAGCCTGGTATCACGAAGTTGATCAGGATACCGCCTGGCTCTGCCGGGTGAAGTATCGCTTCAGTTATATCCTGCCCTTGGATGAGGACGCCACGCTGCAATGGCGGGAGATCACGGTGCCGGACGTTGGCGGCGCGCCGCAAATCGTCAACAAATCCCTCAAAGTTCGCGGCACCGGCAAACTCCAGCAAACCGGCGAGATGTACATCGAGCCGCCACAAAATCCGGGCATTGCCTACCTGGAACTGCCCAAATCCGGGTGTGATGGCAACCTGTGTGGCTTTGGCAATGGTGAGGTGGGCGCGTTCGGCAGTGGCGGCACCGGTATTGAAATATTGATGAGTCTCGGGCGCGGCCGGGATGGCAGTTGCCCTGGTCTGCTGAGCATCCAGGGTGAATTGCCCGGTCTGGCCATGACTGGCAGCAGTTCCGTCGCCATCCTTGCGGGGCCGGAAGTCACCACCAGCACGGTGGATGGCAACCAGCTCATTGCCGCGCCGGATGGGGTGGCCGTGATTAGCGACCTACCGCCCAACAACGGGGTTCAAAGCTTCCAGATCAGCTTCTACGCCGGAGCTAACGCCAGCAACTATGGCTCAGTCACCGCCCGCGTATGGACCTTTAGCGACAACGGTTCCAGCGACCAGTTCATCATTGACGATGGCAACGGTAACACCAGCAGCTACGAATGGAGTCCGAGCGATCAAAGTCTCTCCCTAACCGCTGGCGGGGGCCTCAAACGAACTACTGAACGCTGGCCGGACACGAATACCCGCAGTTATCACGTTAACAACGGCAACGCTCCCGTATTTATCCAGACCAACCTTTATCGTGGCCTCTATGGTCCTGGCGGTGCCTTCATGCGGATGCGCATACAAACTCTGGTTGGCAGCGCGGAGAAGAGTCAAGTCACGCAATGGGTGTATAACGAAAACACCAACAGCCCGCAGTTTGGCTTGGTGATGACCAATATTCAGCCCGACGGCTCTTGGACCAAATATCAGTACGACAGTGCGGGACGAGTTACCCAGGAAATCAGCAGTTTCATGAATGCCAGCCTTAGCGCCGCCACCAACCAATGCCGGGTTAAGGTCTATGATTATACTGCTCCAGCAAGTGCCCCGGACGTTTACTTCATGGATACGGATACCCCGCGCCTGACCATTGAATACGTGCTGGGACCCGAAGTTAGCCGGCAATACACCATTTTCACAGGCACGGAACGCCTGGACATCCAATGCGTTACAGCAAATACAAACTGGGACGCGCCTAGTAACCTCATCACCACCAATCGTTATTATTCACGCACAGGTGGTTGGGGAACCCTGACCATCAAACCTAACGGCACTGAGCAACTCAGTGAGTCGGGTATCGACATCAACGGTCAGCGTTATGACTTCACGGCCCAGGGAGAACCAGATAGCACGGGGACAAATGTATTGAACGGCACCCAAACCACCGTGGAGTACAATGAGCGCGGGGATGTGGCCAGACGCTACAGCAAAATGGTTTCAGGATACAGCTCGCCGCTAACGCTCTCGGATGAATACTATTTCTATCAGGACACCAACTATCCGCATCGTTTGACTCTGATGACTAATGCCGTAACGCAGCTTTATAGAGCCAATGCCTACACCACCTGTTGTTTGCTATTGAACACCCGCGATGAAGAGGGCGTTTACACGTATAATATCTATGACGCGCTGAATCGGCAGTGCGGCTCGGGTCGGTCAGGCATTACCAATTACCAGTTGATGGATGCTTATGGCAACGTCACCAATGAGGTGCGGGTGGGCCGCGATGGTTCTGCTATGGTCACCCGTCAGGCATTCTACGATTTAAGTGGCCGGTTGACGCTTGAATACAATGCCTTGAATCAACCCACCAGCTACGGAGAATATGCGGCTAACGGTTACTACATCCGGGCCACGACCAATGCGGAAGGCGGCACCCAAATTCAAGCGTTCTATCCAGATGGCCAACTTGCGAGCGTTACCGGTACTGCTGTGACTCAACCGCAGCGTTACGAATATGGGGTGGCCAATAACGGACTCTACACTAAGGTTATCAAGCTCGACGCCCAAGGCAACGATACCCCCGAAACCACCACTACCTATACTGATATGTTGGGGCGGACGATCAAGATATCGCAAGGCAATGACGTGGCTGTGACTCAATTCTTCTATAACAGCCAAGGCCAGCAAGTGAAGCAAGTGGACCCGGATGGCATCGTGACCTTGATGACTTACAACGCCAAAGGTGAACCAGAATGTCAGGCTATCAGTGCCAGCCGGGGTGATACCATCAACTATTTGCAGGACCAGATCACCAAGACCACCACCGATGTGTTCACGGATAATGTGCTTGGGCTGGTGCGGCGCACCGAGACCAGTGTCTGGCTAACCGATAACGCCAACACTGAAACGGTAACCCAAACCACTGATACCACGCCCGATGGCAACTACTCGCGAACCACTAGCTTTGGGCGCACCTACGAGACTGTGGTGCAACGGGACAACGGCTATCGTTACGTGACCAGCCGACTGGTGAACGGACCTTATACGGTCAGCACCTATCAAGGGGATGAGTTGCTTTCCACGATGAACTTTGACGCCGATACCAATGGCTTGGGCGGGACAAGCTTCGAGTACGATATGTTTGGCCGTCAACGTGCGGTGACTGATGCACGGGTTAGTACGGTAGCCACCAACGGCTTCAATGAAGCTGACCAGGTCTTTGCAACGAGCGTTAAGCCAGTAATTGGCACCGGACAATTGACGCAGTACGGGTTGGATGGCATGGGGCGAGTGATGCACCAAGTGTTACCGGATAACGGCGTAGTGACTAATCTGTATAACATCAAGGGACAATTGCTAACGAACTTTGGCGCACGAACCTATCCCGTGTCGTATGCCTTTGACGAGCAGGGACGGCCGCGCAGTCTGACCACTACTGGGGCGGCTGGAACTGCTACGACTTTATGGGACTATGATCCGGTGCTGGGCGTGATGACTAACAAATTCTACGCCACGACCAACCAAGGTCCGGCTTATACCTACAGTCGTGCGGGACGCCCCACAGCCCGTACTTGGGCACGTGGAATCACTACAACCTATGCCACTAATGCCGCCGGACAAGTGACCGGCATCAATTATAGCGGTGGAGCCTCAAATGTGGCGCTGACGCTGGACCGCAAAGGGAAGGTGAAAACGGTGGTGCAGGGCAGCATGACCACCACCATCGTTTACAATGATGCCGGGCAGGTCTTGACGGAAAGCTATAGCGGGGGGATTTTAGACGGCGTGACGGTTACCAATAGCCTGAATTCATTGCAGCAACGTGAAGCGCTGGGCGTAACAGTCAGTGGCAGCAGCGTCTATGGCATGGGTTTTGGCTATGATTCAGCATTGCGGCTGTCGAGTGTGACTTACGAGAATCTCACTGCTGACTACACTTATTGGACCAATTCTTCGCTGGTCAGTAGCATTGTCTTCAAGTCGAACGATTTGTTGCGCCTGACCATCAGCAAAAATTTCGATGCATTAAATCGGCTCTATAGCGTCAGTGCCGTGGACCAGAATAATGTTACGCTCAGTGCATTCGCCTACACATACAATTCAGCCAACCAACGCACCCGGATTGATATCGCCGGTTCAAGTTATAACAATCCCAGCTATTGGCAGATTAACTACGATGCTTTGGGGCAAGTGATTGCTGGATTGCGTAAATGGACCAATGATGTGGCGGTAAGTGGCCAGCAGTTTGAATACACGTTCGACAGCATTGGCAACCGGCTAACCTCGAAACGCAATGGCCGACAATCGGCTTACGGCTCCAATCTGCTCAATCAAATCACCAGCCTTGCAGTGCCCAGTTACTTGAGCCTGTTGGGTACGGCTGATTCCAATGCTACGGTGACGGTCAACCTTCAGGGAACAGAACGGCTTGGTGAATACTTTCACGTCGAACTGCCGGTCAACAATAGTAGCAACGGTATCTGGTTTTCTTTGACGAATATAGCGGTGTTGAATCGGGGAACCAACACGGATTTGATTGCAGCGACAACTGGGCATGTTTACTTAGCTAAGTCTTCCGAAATTGTGCTGCATGATCTAGATGGAAACCTGACAAATGATGGAACTTGGCATTTTACGTGGAATGCTGAGAATCGCCTGATTGCAGCCGAAACAACTCTTGCTGCTGAGAATGCGGGACATCCAAGGCAAAAACTGGAATTGGTTTACGATTGGCGGAGCCGGCGCATGGGGAAAATTGTTTACAAGTGGACTGGCTCATGGACGATGGATTATCAACGCAAGTATATTTACGACAATTGGAACCTGCTGGTGGAACTGGACGACAATAATCAAGTGGTGCGCAGTTATGTGTGGGGCAATGATCTCAGCGGTTCCATACCAGGTTCAGGTGGGGTGAGTGGTTTATTGATGGTGAACGATAGTGAAGGTGGTTCCCATTTTGTTGTGCATGATGGTAATGGCAATGTGGCTCTACTAGTTAATACGGCTGACAGCTCTATTTCTGCGGTTTATGAACATGGTCCGTTCGGAGAGTTAATTCGCGCCACTGGACCCATGGCCTTTCGCAATCCCTTCCGGTTCTCCACGAAATACATGGATAATGAGACGGGGCTATACTATTTCGGCTTCCGATATTATGACCCGACCAAGGGAATGTGGCTGTCCAGAGATCCATTATCCGAGAAAGGAGGGGAGAATCTTTATGCATTTCTTTCGAATGATCCGGTTAGCAAATCAGAATTTCTTGGACTCGGAGCAAATGATCCACCAATTAGCATGATTGTAGAACCCAATGGGTCTGCAATGGCAAAATATTCAAATGTGCCGTTTGAATGGCATCATCCTATCACTTGGAATAATACTACTCGGAATTTTCAAACGCATGCTTTAGTTAAACGCGCCTGCTACAATTTAAAGACCGAGCAAAAACTGATCGCTCTTGGTGGACATGCTGGTCCTCATGCAGACGAAATATACCACAATGAAGTTGAACGCCGTTTATCAAGTAAGTGGCGTGAACTGGGGCCTAAATGTACCGAAGTTGAAGCGCGAGTTGGCTTAGAGGAAGTTATTGATGGTGTACTAGAAGATATTCGTAATGGAAAACTTAAGCTTTATAGGGATAAAGCGGTGTTTGAGATACCTGACAACATCTCGTTCAAGCGACCAGATGGTTACGGATATGTACGGCGTAATGTTGCTGCTTCAAAAAATGTTCAAGCTGCTGCAGGAAAGGTCGCAGTAGTTGTTAACATCGTAGAACACGTTAAGGCTATTATCTTCTTCGCGAGTCATAGGCATGTCAGGTATGATTGGCAAAATGATATCTTCATTGATCTTGACGATGGTTCCACATACGATGGTGACGGTCATTACATCGGAACCTCATGGGAACACATATACTAAAACCATTAATTATATGTCAAAACCGTTTTATTTATTAAAGTATTTGTCCCATTCTGAATCTTATCGTCTTGCTATAGACTATTCGCTTGAAGAGGTTGTTGACCCGCTCAAATTTCTGTACGATAAAATATCGCCAGAGGTGTTTTTTAAGAACTTCCAGTTTTCATATGGCAGTGGAAGCGTTTTTCAGGACGGTATAGTAAACGATATTGGATGGTACATTGTTTCTGACCGCTTAACTAAGACACTTCAAAGTGTAAAGAATATTGAAGATGTGCAGTTTTTCCCTCTGCCAGACACTGCGTATGGTGTTGATAATAGACTGCGCGGATATAATATATTGGCCGTTAAAAAACGAACACCATGTCTTAATAAAAAATTGTCAGACATTAGATGGTCCAAAACATCACCTGAACGGCATGCCATAGCGATATATAAAGGCTATTTAACGGATTATCTGATACCGAATAATTGCGATATATTTTACCTTGATGAATACCCAGTTTGTCCCATTCTTAGTTCGGAGATTGCAATGAAAATGAAAGCCTTGAAAATTTCAGGGTTTGACCTCGAAGAATATCCGGTAGCTTAAGTCACTGTGTGAGCACGTTTGTAGGGGGCGCATCTTGACACTGCTACGAATGGGGTGAAGTCCAGAGTTCTTCCCAGTGG
>JBAXGN010000186.1 GCA_037139415.1 Verrucomicrobiota bacterium
AAATCGGGCTTAATCATCCTTAATCCTTAACCCTAAATACTTTTCTTTTTATGCCATTTGACCCCACCAAACCCGTAGATAATTCACTGGCCGACGCAGGCGAACTGCGTGCCCAATTCAACGCCCTCAAGGCCCTGGATGATGACAAAAGCGCCCGCATTGCTGCGCTGGAGGCACAAGTCGCCGCCCTCCAGGCGAGCGTCGTCACCGCCGCCCAGTTGGCGGAAGCCCTGAGCAACCTCAGCGCGGCCCTCATCGCCAACAGCAGCGCGAACAGCAACGGCGTGATGCCGATGGATTTCGCCGTGAGCGATCCCCCCACGCAATGGGAGGTGGGGACGATCTTTAATACGATCAATGCGTTGATCCAGGCGCTGCGGCGGTCGTAGCAGGAGCTGTGGTATTGCCAACCGGCTTCGCCACGTAAAAGTTTTACACGCAAAAATTCAACCATTGCCAACGAGGGTGATTTTCGGTTAGCTTCACTCACCATGTCATCAGTTGGGCAACAATTGCGGGCGGCACGCGAAGCGCAGAAACTGACGCTGAACCAAGTGGCGGAGGCGACGAAAATTCGCACCGACTACTTGCAGGCGTTGGAGGAGGCGGAGTATGCCTCGTTCACCGCGCCGGTTTATATTCGCGGGTTTGTGCGGACATACTCGACCATGCTCAAGCTCGAGGTGCCCGCGCTCATGGATCAGTTGGGCGTTGAACTGAGCCAGACCACCCGGTTCCGCGATCCGCCCTCGCTCAGTCCCCGCAAGCGCGGATTACTGGATGACCTGATGTTGTTCATGTCGCGGATTCATTGGACGATTGTGTTGCCAGTGATCGCGGTCATTCTGCTGGGCGTGGTGGCGACGCTTTCTTACCAGGCATACCGCCGGCATAAAACCGAGGACCCGTTGGCGAATCTTGGCCCTGGCTTATACCAGCCAAGCACAGATGTGCGGGATCTGCGGCTCACCGTGCCCACCAATACGGCACCGGCACATCCGCGCCGGTAAAGTGGAGGGGGCTGGGGAAAGCGATTGCGGATTGCGGATTGCGGAATGGCATCGGAGAAGGCAACGCGGGAACCCATCGCCAAAGGGGCAATCATATTTCGGAATTCGGATTGCGGAATTCGGAATGAGCCGTCTCGTTACCTCGACGGCACAAATTATTATCCCGGCTCTACACCTTTATTTACGCAGGTATTCGTTGATGGCTTGGGCGCTGTTTTTGCCATCGCCCATGGCCAGGATGACGGTTGCCGCGCCACGCACGATGTCGCCACCGGCGAAGACGCCCGGCAGGTTGGTCATGCCTTTGTCATCCGTCTTGATGTTCCCCCACTGGTTGAGTTCCAGTTCGGGGCAGGTGCTGGTGAGCAGCGGATTGGCGCGGGAACCGATGGATACCACGATCATATCGCACGGGACCACGAATTCGCTGTCCGGCACGGGGACGGGACGGCGGCGGCCTTTGGCGTCCGGTTCGCCCAAGGTCATGCGGATGCACTTCAGACCGGTGACCCAGCGTTGTTCGTTGAATAGCACTTCGGTCGGGGCGGTCAGGAATTCAAATTCAATGCCTTCTTCCTCGGCGTGCTTGACCTCTTCCACGCGCGCCGGCATTTCCACTTTGCTGCGGCGATAGACGATCATGGAATGGGCCGCGCCCATGCGCTTGGCGGTGCGGGCGCCGTCCATGGCCACGTTGCCACCGCCGACGACGGCGACGCGCTGGCCGAGCAGGACGGGGGTATCGGACTTGGCAAAGGCAGCCATCAAATTCACGCGGGTCAGGTATTCGTTGGCGGAATAAACGCCCTTGGCGTTTTCGCCGGGCACGTTCATGAAGACGGGCAAGCCGGCGCCGTTGGCGATGAAAGTGGCGTCGAAACGTTCGCGCAGTTCATTCAGGGTGTAGGTGCGGCCAATGACGACGTTGCACTCAATTTTGACGCCGAACTTTTTCAGGCGGCCGACTTCTTCGCTCACAATCTTCTTCGGCAGGCGAAATTCCGGGATGCCATAGACGAGCACGCCGCCGGGTTTGTGCAAGGCTTCATAGACCGTCACGTCATGCCCGTTGCGGGCCAGTTCGCCGGCGGCGGTCAAGCCAGCGGGGCCGGCACCCACGATGGCCACCTTTTTACCGGTGGGGGTGGGTTTGGCTTCGTCTGAATCATGGAGATTGGTATAGGCCCAATCCGCCACGAAACGTTCCAGATGCCCAACGGCGACGGGGGCGCCTTTGACGCCGCGGATGCATTCGACTTCGCATTGGGTTTCCTGCGGGCAAACGCGCCCGGTGATGGCGGGGAGGGCGTTGTCCTTCAGCAGGCTGCGGGCGGCGCCCGGGAGATCGCCCTTGGCGACGAAATCAATAAAGCGGGGAATATCCACGCGCACCGGGCAACCGGCAATGCATTTGGCATCCTTGCATTGGAGGCAGCGTTCGGCCTCGATGATGGCCAACTGTTCGGTGAAACCCAGATTGACCTCGGTGAAGCTCGCGGCACGCGCGCGGGCATCCTGCTCCGGCATGTGTTGCCGTTTAAGTTGCAGACGTTCTTTGGTGGAAATTTTAGCGGGGGCGCTCATGGGAAATGGTTCCTTTCAACGATACATGAAAATGGGTTGGCAGATACGCTGGCTTGGCTATTTGCGGTCAAGACCGATGTTGCAGGGGCCGTCATGCGGGCGCACGGCTTTCTGCTCGAATTCGCGGTAGGTTTGCAGCCGCTCGGACAACAAGGAGAAATCCACGAGATGGCCGTCAAACTCCGGGCCGTCCACGCAGGCAAACTTGGTTTCGCCGCCGACGCCGACGCGGCATCCGCCGCACATTCCGGTGCCGTCCACCATGACGGGGTTCAGGGAGACGATGGTGTGAATCTTTGCGGGCCGGGTCAATTCCGCCACCGCCCGCATCATGGGCACCGGGCCGACGGCATAGATGATGTCCACTTTTTCACGGGCGATCAGATCGCGGGTGGCATCCGTGACGAACCCTTTGCGGCCATAGCTGCCGTCATCGGTGCAAACGAGGACTTCGCCCAGGCGCTTCAGTTCCTCTTCAAAAATCACCCATTCCTTGGAGCGTCCGCCGATGATGCTGGTCACTTTCACCCCGGCGCGGCTCAGGCCTTGCGCGATGGGATGGACGACCGCCGTGCCGACGCCGCCACCGACGCAGACCGCGTGGCCGGATTCGATGACTTCGGTTGGCTTGCCCAGCGGGCCGCAGACGTCCTCCAGAAATTGCCCCGGTTCCAAGGCAACAAGGTCGCGGGTACTTTTGCCGACCGCCTGGATCACCAAGGCGATGGTGCCCCGCTTGGGATCGGCGTCCGCGATGGTCAGCGGAATGCGTTCCGCGCCTTCGGCGAGGTGGACAATGACAAATTGCCCGGGCTTTCTCACTTCCGCCACACGCGGGGCTTCGACGTCCAACCGCGTAACATTCGGGCTGAGCTGCTTCTTATCAACAATGCGATGCATAAACGACAGTAAATTCACTTTAGCCGTGTCGCTTGCCAGGCTGCCTCAGCCAGGCCGGACCTTTTGGCCTAATCGGGCTGAAAGTAAACGGGAAGCCGGGGGATTGGTCAATGCCGGAATTCGCCTGAAGCATTGTATAAGTTGGGGTGATAGTCAGGCAAGCCAGGCTAATTTTTAGCGTCGCTGCACGCGCGCCATTGCCTCGGTTAAAGCCGCGTCCACCTGCGCCACATCGCCAGCGGCCGGCACGTCCATCAGCAGGCCCGCCTGCCGGTAATAGTCCACCACCGGAGTGGTCATGCGGCGATACACCTGCATGCGGGTGCGAATGGTTTCCGGTTTATCATCCTCCCGTTGATAGAGCGGGCTGCCGTCCCGATCGCAGATGCCCGGTTGTTTGGGCGGGTTGAATTCCACGTGATACGGCGTCTGGCAGGTGGTGCATACCCGGCGTCCGGAAATGCGCCCAATAATGCTGTCTTCGGGCACTTGGAGAAATAACACGGTGTCCAGCTTGCGCCCCATTTCCGCCATGATTTCATCCAGCGCCTGCGCCTGCACCAAGGTGCGCGGGTAGCCATCCAGAATGAACCCTTCGCTGGAATCGTCCGCCCGCAGGCGTTCCCGAACCATCGCTTCGGTGACGTCGTCCGGCACCAGTTGGCCGCGCTCGATAAAGCCGCGGGCGATGCGTCCCAGGATGGTGTTTTCCTTGGTGTTTTCCCGGAACAGGTTGCCGGTGGCGATGTGGGGGATGCCCAGCTTTTCCGAAAGAAAGGCGGCATGAGTGCCCTTGCCGCTGCCCGGCGCGCCCATGAGCAGAATGTCCAGACTGGGTTGCCGACGGGAAACTTGTTCCCGAACGGGCGGACTGAGCAATTGATCCAACTCCCGGTTCTGCGCATCCGTGAGCACCGGCACAAAGCGGCCTTGCGCCACCTGATCAAAGAAACCGTTCAGCGTGCCGACGACCTGATTGACGCTGCCGGAGGCATCCACCCATTGCAAGCGATGATCTTGCCGGAAGTAATCCAGCGTCGGCGCGGTATTGCGGCGGAAAATTTCCAAACGGCGACGGAGAATGTCGGGATGATCGTCGGGCCGATTGGGTCGCTTGGCCGCGCGTTCAAACACGGCGTTTGCGGAGGCCTGCATGAAGAACACGGCGTCCAGCTTGCGACCCATCGTCTGAAACAGTTCATCCACGTAGCGGGCCTGGAACAGCGTGCTGGGAAAGCCATCCAACAGCAATCCCTGATCGGCAGGGAGTTGCCGGACGGTTTCCTCGATCATCGCGTTGATGAATTCGTCCGGCACGAGCAGCCCTTGCTCGACATAGCGGCGGGTCAGAATCCCCAAGGCCGTCTGCTGATCGCGGTGTTCGCGGAGCAGTTTGCCGGTGGACAGGTGCTTCAAGCGGAACGTATCACGCAGCACCTCAGCGCACGTGGTTTTTCCCGCGCAAGTCGGCCCCACCAATGAGATGTTCATCATATTTCGGCGTCTTTCAAATCCTGTCCAAACGGTATCAGGGCCATCGGTGTATCATGGTCCAAATGCTCATGGCAAACCCGAAAGAAGTCCGCCTGTGTATCCACGCGCCGGATGGCGTGCAAAAACTGCCCGGTGGGTTCCACCCCGAGACCGATCTGGTTGGCGTATTTTTTCATCTTCTGCACCTGCGACACCTCACGCACACCAGGCGTGCAGACGGCGTCGAACAATGCGTGGACGTAACGTAATACCTCCCGGCCAGTTGGCAACTGAATCGTTTGTCCCGCCAAATGTTGGCGAATCTGGGTGAAAAGCCAGGGGTTTCGAATGGCCCCGCGCCCGATCATCAGGCCTTTTGCGCCGGTTTGTTTCAGAATTTGCTCCGCCCCGGCGGCGGAGAACACATTCCCGTTGGCCAACACCGGGCAGGCCGCCTCAGCCACCGCCCGGGCGATCAGATCGTAATGTACTGCGCCATGGTACATCTCTTTCACCGTCCGGCCATGCACGGTGAGCAGGTCCAACCGGTGCTTGGCAAAAATAGGCAGGAAGGTGTCCCACACGCGGAAATCCTCGAACCCCACCCGCGTTTTGACGGTGAACTTAATGGTCAACGCGTCGCGCATGGCCCCCAGAATGGCATCCACCAATGGCGGTTGGCGCAACAGCCCGCCGCCGGCACACTTACGATACACCACCGGTGCCGGGCAACCCAGGTTCAGGTCCACTGCCACCACGGGATAATTCTGCAACTCGCGAGCGGACCGCACCAAGCCGGGGATGTCGTTACCAATCAACTGTGCCACGATGGGGCGTCCAGTGGGGTTGGCGGTAATGGATTTCAGAATATGTTTATCCAGGCGTGACCCTGGGTAAACGCGGAAATATTCGGTATAATAGACATCCGCGCCACCGTAATTACTCAACAACTGCCAGAAAGGCAGATCGGTAATATCCTGCATCGGAGCCAACGCCAATATCGGAGCGGAGCCGCACAACAGCGTTTCAAATTGTTCCCGGTGATTCATAGCGCTGCGGGTGGCTGAGTGAGTCATTTCCACCACGATTCGTTCGCCTTAATCTGCTCCAGCAGTCGCGCATCAGCGGGCGGGAAGGCGTATTGATCCAGTTCCTCGCGGGTGATCCAAGCGAATGCGGCACAGCCAATGGCTTGCGGTTCATGTTGGACCATGCGACAAAGGAAAAATTTTAACAGTACGGTCTTTTCGGGATACTCGTGCCGGATGGTTTCGATCAATTCCCCCACGGCCACGTCAATGGCCAGCTCTTCCTGTAGTTCGCGAACCAGACATTGTTCAAACGTCTCACCAACATGGCGTTTGCCACCGGGGAATTCCCATAAGCCGCCCAAGTGATCCTGCGCGCGCCGTTGCGTGATCAGAAGCCGTCCCGCGCGAAATACCAGACCGGCGGAGACTTCGATCATCAGCGTCCCACGCTTTTATAGATGAACCCGAGCTTCTCCATTTCGGCGGGATCGAACAGATTGCGTCCGTCGAACAGGATCGGGTGGCTGAGGGCTTTGCGGGTACGTTCGAGGTCCAGTTTTTTGAATTCCGGCCATTCGGTGGCGATGATCAAGGCATCGCAACCATCCGCCACCGCGTTCATATCATCCACATAGGTGACATCCGGCAACAAGGCTTTGGCCTTGTCCATGGCTTTGGGATCATGCACGCGCAAGGTGGCCCCCTCTTTGACCAGGCGTTGACAAAGCTCGATGGCGGGCGACATGCGCACGTCGTCGGTGTTTTGTTTGAAGGCCAGTCCGAGCACACCGATTTTTTTACCCTTCAACACCCAGAGCGTGTCACTGATCTTTTTGACGAATCGTTCCATCTGCTGGTCGTTGATATTCTGCACTTCCCGCAACAGCCCGAAACTGTAACCGAGTTGCTCGGAGATGCGAATGAAGGCGCTGAGGTCTTTGGGGAAGCAACTGCCGCCAAAGCCCAAGCCCGCTTCGAGGAAGCGGCGGCCAATGCGGGGGTCCATGCCGATGCCATTGGCCACTTCCATCACGTTGGCGCCGGACGCCTCGCAAATGACGGAAACCGCGTTGATATAGGAAATTTTCAGTGCCAGAAACGAGTTGGCCGCGTGTTTGATCAATTCAGCGGAGTTGATGTCCGTGACAATGATGGGGGCTTTAAACACGGAGTAAAGCTCGCGGAGCGCGGCGACCGGGCGTTGCGAACGCACCCCGACGACCACGCGATCCGGCTTCATGAAATCATCCACGGCAAACCCTTCGCGCAGGAATTCCGGGTTGCTGACCACGTCGAACTCCACCTTGGCTTTGCAGTAGCGCTTGATGGTTTCCGAAACCTTCTCACCGGTCATCACGGGGACGGTGCTTTTGTCCACCACGATTTTATAACTGGTCATGCAACTGGCGATTTCGCGGGCAACGCCTTCGATAAAACTCAGGTCCACCGACCCATCGGGCATGGGCGGAGTGGGCACGGCGATGAAGACAAAATCCGACTGGTCCACGCCATCCTTGGTGGAAGTGGTGAAGGACAGCCGTCCGGCAGCCACGTTTTTGCGCACCAACTCATCCAGCCCCGGCTCATAAATGGGCATGCCGCCGGCTTTGAGGGTCTGGACTTTTGCTTCGTCGCGGTCCACGCAAATCACCTGGTTGCCCACCTCTGCGAAGCAGGTGCCGGTGACCAATCCCACATAACCTGTGCCAATAATGGTAATTTTCATAATTTTATCACAACTGACCGCAAATTATCACGCCAGCCGATGAATTATACCGCTTTCAGTATGGTTTGGCAATGACCCGTTCAATCGGCGAAATTCCCGCCGCCATTATTTTTTCGGCGCGGGAGATTTGGCGGGTGGCTGAGAAATTGGAGCGCGCGGCGCTGTGCTTACGGGGGAAGACGGCGCGGGCGTGACGTTAACTGGCTTGGGCGCTTCAAATTTTTCCACCGGAATGACCTCCGGGTGGGCTTTGGCCAACAGGCGCAGGCGTTCCTGGGCCTCATCCATCCAAGGGTTGTACATCTGGCCGCGGCTCATATCCGCCATGTCCTTGTAGGTTTTAAATGCCTCGGAAAACTTGGCTTGCGCTTCATAGATGCGCGCCATCGCCAGTTTGGAGATGGACACCACGCTGAGATCGTATGAATACTGGCGGCTGGCATCCTGATATTTGGCCAAGGCATCATTCGGCTTGCCGGCGGCATCCAGGCAGGTGGCGATCCCCAAAACGGCTTGGGCAACCATCGGATGAGAACCATTTTGTGCCAGAAATTTTTCAAAGGCGGCCTGCGCCTCGGCATATTTGCCTTCGTTGTACAAGGCTTCGGCCCCCATCAGGCTTGCTTGGGCGGCGGCGCTGGTGCCCGAGTACTGTTCGGCCACCTTGAAATATTGCGCGGAAGTGGCGGGCGGCGCTTTGCTGACGCCGGGGATGGGCCCCCGCAAACCAGTCAGGGCCTCACTGGCATTCACCTCCTGCTGCTCCGAATAATAATTGTAGCAGGTAACGATTACGGCGATGCCAATGGCCACGCCGACGCCAACGACCAGGCGCTTCTTGTTTTCTTCCAACCACGTCAAAAACTTTATGTCGGCGGTTGATTGCGTTGTTTCAACAGTATCCATAATGGAGCGGTAATCATCTGGATAGCCTTTTAAAAGGCAAGCTTGAAATTAAACGATTTTTTGCCACCCAAACCTGGGGAACTGCAATTCGCGAAAAACGGGTATGGCCAAACACGAAGGAACCATGGGGCTCAGAAATCCGGATGCTGAAATCCGGCCTTGTGCCGAAGGCATCCCATGGAAAACCGGGCAACAATCGAACTGAACCTGAGCGGCAGCAATCCGGCCGAAGCATCGCAAACCCGCTAGGATGGGAAAGTCCTGAGTTGCGTATTCTCCCACTTGGGGTCTGGAATCAGTCTGCCTTACTGAAGCGGCCTCGCCTTTTCCAGCCATCACGGGGAACACGGAGGACAACCTGAGCGTATCGCGCGGGTTTGATTAACGCCGCCCACGGCGGCATGGCGGGTATCCATAAGAGATACCCACCATTAGTGCCAGCCTGACTATTTCTTCTTGCCAACCACTGCTTTGGCTTCTTTGGCCGCCGCTTTTTTCTTGGCTTCGGTGCTGACTTTGACCTGTTTCTGTTTTGACTGTTTAGTCACGGATTTAGGAGACTTGTCGCCCATAAACGAATTTACCTTTCAGTTATTATTCCTGGTGCCGCTTTGACTTGAGTGCCATCGCCAACATCCCGGGAACTGGGTGAAGATAATCTGTTTTAAATATTTTGTAAACAAAAACTGCTGATTATTTTTCAAGCCCGCCATGGCGGGCTTACCAGACGGCAACCCATGGCAGGCAAAATGCCAACAATTTGCGTGGCGCAAACAGCGGCGAAAAAGGTGCCTGAAATTCAGGTTGGCCTCCCAAGCCAGCCCGAGGACTTGTCACCGGGCTGTATCAAGCGCGTTGGTGCGTTACGAAAAATACGAGGTGGGCAGGGTCTGTGGCACCTGTATCCTCCCCCACGGGGCTTTGACTGCTTTAGCCGCACGTAGAAGTGAGGCGTTAACGATTACCAGAATGCCTGTTTGGAAAATATTCTGGCACACCCTTCGGGGTGCATCTCCTTTTCCATGGTTTACCGGTGGTCCGGCCCCTTCCCCCTCCGGACAACACCGACACACTGTCAATCCTATCTGATTGTGGAAATCCAATCCCCTGCTGGGTGGAGTTAATGTGTGCGTCGGCGGGTGGTTTGATGAAACAATTCTAAAAGAATTGCGTCCCCAGAGGCCAGGGTTGCTTGCGGGGGCGAAGGAGAGCGCAACCTGCTGGTGATCCGCCTCGCCTTTTCCCATCAACCCTGCAAGAGGTTGCGTCAATTTACGCTCGGATAGGATCACCGACGTTTGATACGCGTCAGGATTGGTTGTGGCCGAGCATCAGGCGCGGGATAATCATGCCGGGTTCGTTGCCGCAACCGCCTTCAGGGTTGCCCAGTCATGGTGGACGGTGAACCCAAGGTAGCCACGGCCCCCTTTCCCATTGCCGAGGCAACCTTATATGTTCCCTGCGATGAATTTGATCACAAGCGTCATAATTGTCCAGCCGCCATGCTGGGGGATGCCATGCTCTTTTCCGAAGGTGAGCGTAGCGAACCGCAGGAAAAGAGCATGGCATAACGGTGCCGCCCGATCCGCCTGGGGATGGCCAGCGCATGTTTTAGCCTGCCAACCGCTGGCTTTTATGCTTTTCTTGTTTCGGCAGGAAAACAAGACCGCCGCTGGGCTCCGATGACGCAATCCATTCTGGATTGCCCGGAAAGGCACCCCATCATCCCGAGCGGGATGAAAGTTATGTGAAGTACAAAGTTATGTGAAGTTTTTGTAAAAACACCCTGTTTTGCTGGGATTTCAGTGCGGCAACTTCACATAACAACACCAGAGTTTTTCTGTTTTTTGGCCGCCGTCAGAGCAAAATGGGGAGGCATGAAAAAAACTGACCTCACCCCCAGATGGGAAACACTACTCCAACAATATCAACATTACAGCGAAGACTAACGCTGCCATCGAGCGCCTAAACTAGCCGGATGGACGGATAATGAGGTCGCCGGGCCGGTCAATTTGCCAGATGGACGGATAACTTTGCCAAATGGGCGGGTGATTTAAACGTGCGTCTTTACGGCTGCACCAACCGGACATTCACTGAGAACCCTTGTTGTGGCGGCGACAATTTCTGCCAATGTGCCTGCCCCGTCACATTTGTGCCGTCCAGACTCACGGTTCCCAGCCACATCCCTTTACCGCCGTATAACGTCTGGCACATCACCAATTCCTGTTGCCGCGTCAAGGATAGCGAACCGGTCAGTCTGGTCTTATCCGATAGGGTTCCGCTAAGGATCACCATCCCTGTAGGTTGCACCGCCAAGGTCAGGTTTCCGCTGTTGGTACCGTTCCCTACCGTTTCCACAGCCACCGTGTAGTTGGCCTTTTGCGCCTGCTTCATCGCCGGGTCCGCGTGGAGATCAGAGGTCCAGGTTGCACCCTGCCTGACCATGCCGGTTATTCCACCCGCCCCGGCCAAATCCAATTTCAACCATACCTGCAATCCCAAGGTGTTACCCAACGCAACCGGCGCCGCCGCCATCCCGCCGGCATCGAACGTCCCGGCCAAGGCGCACACTTTGCCTTGATAGGTCAATTGGCCCGTAAACGCCCCTTTGTCCGTCACCGTTAATTTGATCGCTCCGCTATTGGTCCAGTCCGCCTGGAATATGTCCAGCGCCGGGCAGAACAGCCCCGCGTAATCCCCTTTGCGCGTCGGGAACGCGTTGGTCACAAAGTTCGCCGTCAGCGTCAGGTTGGAGCGCATGGTAAATATCAGGTTGGCATGGTTGGTCAACACCGAGCCGTTATCCACCCAATTGGAGAAGAGGAAACCGGTTCCCGGAGAAGCTTTCATGGTGTAAGCGTTGCCCAAGGTCAGCGCCTTGCCATTCAGGTCGGGAGACAGCGTGCCATTGCCAACCCGCACCACCTTCAGAGTGTCAGTCGCCAGTTTCACGAATTTGACACGGTTGGTTTTTGAGTAGTTGCCGGAGGTATCCACGGCATAGACCGCCAGGAGATTGGTGCCAAGGGCGGGTGCCACTTGGATGCGCCAAGCTGTGGTTCCTGAGGCGAGCTGCCAGGGTCCGCTGTTAAGCTGACACCACACTTCCGCCACGCCTTTGGCATCCGAGGCGGTGCCAGTGGCAGTCACCAGGTTGGAATAGGTCGGGCTGGCAGGCGGAGTGATCGTGACGGTGGGGATGCCGGCCTCCATGGGCATAAAGTTGAGATAGAACAGGTTGGTGCTGCGATTACCAAAGAGATCCTCCGCCATGAGATTGACGATGTTTATGCCGGGTTGAAGGGTGATGGGCTGGTTCCAAGAAAGGATAATATTTCCATAACTTATTGCATCCATGTCCCAATCCATTCTGTATGTGATGACGTACCCCCAATGGAAAAAGGTACTTCCAGTGTTGTTCACATTGGGCAGCAACAGTCCATTGACCCATAAATTTTTAACCCCGTGGCCGCCCCGTCCAGCATCGGTCACGTTCCCGCTAAGGGTGTAGAGACGTTGGGTGACAATCATCCCGGAGTTGGCGTTGACCGTGATGAGCGGTCCCAGATTATCCACCACGGTTAACGTAGCCACCAGGCTGGTCACGGAACCAAAGTTATTCAGGGCGACCACCTGGTAGCCGCCCTCATCGCTGGGCTGGCAAAGGGAAATGTTGAGAAGGCTGTTGGTGGCTGCGGGGATGGGAAGGCCATTGTGTAGCCATTGGTATCGCAGCGGGACGGCTCCAGTAGCGATCACCTGGAACCAAGCGGAGGTTCCCAAAACGGTGGTCACGCTTTGCGGCTGGGTGGTAATGTTGGGCGCGCATAAGACCGTCAGCGTTGCCACTGTGCTGGTGACCATTCCATAGGCATTGCTCACCACAACGCTATAACTACCGGCATTAAGATTCTGCGCATTATTAATGGTCAAGGTGGGACGGGTGGCCAGGTCGAGATTGGTGCCATTAAGGCGCCATTGATAGAACAGTGACCCGGTACCGGTGGCGACCACATTAAAGCTGATGATGCTCCCCTGAGCGTTCATCTGGCTTTGCGGTTGGACGGGGAGGATTGGCGGACTCAGCACGGTCAGAGTGGCCACCACGCTGGTCGCCATCCCATACACATTGCTTACCACGCAATAATAATCCCCGGCATCACCGGGCAAGACATGGGTTACTCTAAATTGGCTGTTGGTGGACACCAACAATATGGCATCTTCACGGAACCACTGGTAAACCAGCGGCGCAGCCCCCGTGGCTGTCACGGTGAAACCGGACGGCGCACCCCATGCATTCGTCCGGCTTTGCGGTTGGGCGGTGATCGTCGGCGGGCACAGCACGGTCAGCGTCGCCACTGCGCTGGTCGCCATCCCATACCTATTGCTCAAGATACAAGTATAGTTCCCGGCGTTGGTGGCCTGCGCTTGGGGTATGGCAAATTGGGTATTGGTGGCAGCGGGCAGCGGAATGCCATCGCACAGCCATTGGAAAGACAACGGCGCAGTGCCAGCAACGGTCACGTCGAATACAACGGCTGTCCCCAGCACATTCGTGTAACTTTGTGGTTGAGACATGATGACCGGCGGGGAAAGCACTGAGAGAGATGCCACGACCGAGGTTGCCCCTCCATAATCATTGGTGATCACCACCTGATAATCGCCCGCATCAGTCCACCTGAGATTGGCAAGTCGAAGGGTCAGGTTGGTTTCGCCGGCAATGGCCGTAAATGGATTATTGCCGACTGCCTTGTACCACTGACAGACCAATGGCGCGGTACCAGTGGCCGTCACGCCGAACACGGCTGACGCGCCAGCCAGGTTGGTCTGGCTCTGCGGTTGCGTGGTAAGCGCTGGCTGATAAAGCACGGAAAGCGCCACCACCCTGCTCATGACCCGTCCATACATATTGCTCACCGCCACTTGATAGATGCCCGCATTGGCTTCCTGCACATTCTGGATGGTCAGTGTATTATTGGTGGCCCAGCCAAGATTGGCGCCATTAAATCGCCACTGGTACGACAATGGCGCAATGCTGCCGGCGGTCACGCTGAAGTTGGCCGTGTGCCCCAGCAAGGTCGGCTGGCTTTGCGGATGACTGGTAATAACTGGCAGGTACAGCAACGCCAGCGTCGCCACCTCACTGGTCACCACCCCATACGCATTGCTGACCACGACGACGTAATTGCCGACATTGAGGCCCTGGGCATTATTGATGGTCAGAGTGCTATTGGTCGCTCCTCCAAGATTGGCATCATTGAATTGCCACTGATAGGACAGCGGGACGGTACCCGTCGCGATTACGTTAAAATTGGCGGCGGCCCCCTGGATGTTGGTGCGGCTTTGAGGTTGAACAGCGATGGCAGGCGGATACAACAGCGTCAATGTTGCCACCGCGCTGGCCGCCATGCCATCAACATTGCTCATCAGGCATAAATAGTTCCCCCCATCGCCAGCCTGCACATTACTGATGGTCAGTTGACTATTCGTAGCGGCGACCAATGGGGTGCCATCATGCAACCATTGGTAAAACATCGGCGTGGTGCCATTGGCCGCCACGTTGAACCCGGCGGTCCCCCCCACCAAGGTCGCCTGGCTGAACGGTTGAACGGTAATGACGGGCGGATAAATAACGGTCAACCGCGCCACCGCACTGGTTATCACACCGTAAGGATTACTCACAACCACCGTGTAATCACCAGCGTCTCCGCTCTGCAGGCTCGTCAGCGTCAGCGTAGCATTGGTCGCCAAAGCCAGGTTGGCGCCATTCTGCCGCCACTGGTAATGGAATGGCATATTTCCCGCAGGCTCTACCCTGAACCCAGCGGTCGTCCCCACCGCGTTCGTCCGGCTTTGCGGCTGAGCCACAATGGTCGGCGGATATACCATTGAGAGCGTTGCCACAGCGCTGGTTACCATCCCAAACACATTGCCTGCCACCACATGGTATCCGCCAGTGTGCGTCAGTTGGATATTGGTCAGGGTCAGGACGGCATTTGTCCTGTCCGGCATGGTAACACCGTTGAAATACCACTGATAGGTCATGGGTACGGAGCCTGTAATCGTGGCCATAAAGGTGGCTGAACCACCCGGCACGGCCACCTGATTCGTCGGGGAACTGACAAGCGCTGCCGGCACCAGCACGGTAAGCATGGCGGCACTACTGGTGGAGGATCCCCAAATGTCAGTGACCACCACCTGATAGTTACCCTCCTGATTCGCCCGGACATTCGTCAAGGTAAGCGAATCATTCGTCGCGCCGGGAATCACAAAAACGGTGTTGAAATACCACGCATACACGAAAGGATTTGTGCTGGTTGCCGAGGCTGTAAAGGTGGCATTCGACCCCAGCAATACCGTCGTGCTTTGCGGCTGGGTGAGGATGGTTGGCGGCGGCGGACTCAAGGCACTGAGATTCCAGTAAGTCATGGTATTCAATGGAATCGGCGGATTCGGCGGCATCCTCATGAATTCCGATGGCGCAAAATAAAAAACGGGGGATAAACCATATAGTGTGCCCAATGGCACGTTCCCGGCAGCCATATTGGTTTTGAACATTTCCCAAGTGGCGCCATAGGTGTTATCCCAGACGCGTACTTGAAACTGGGTGGTATTGGTTGTTTCAGCCTTGTAGGCGGTGTTCGAGGTGTTCCCCGCGCTAAACCGGCCATCAAGGAAAGAACCGAACCCAAGAATGCCACTGGTATTCGTGTACAGAGCCAGACCGGTGATGCCGCTGCTGGTGTTGCTTGGCCATATATAGGCACGGCAATCCGTTAAATTTGTGGCAAGGCCATTGGTATTATAATAAACGGCGATCCTCAATTGGGGGAACACATTTGAGCTAATCGAGGAAGTGCCCGTAGGTGAGGCCAATTCGTTGGTATTGAATATTTTTTGGCTGGCGCCATTTGCGCAGCAGAAATAGCCGGGGGTAGCCCATAACGAAACTACGAAGCCACCGGTGAACCCCAAAGTTAAAATCAGCTTTTTCATACTTTTTTCCAACTCTCCAACGGCCTAGCCGTATAGTCCGCCACCATCCCCGGCATCATCGGCCCGTCACAAGTCTCCCTCACGTCATCCTGATTGCCTGAACCGTCACTAGCCCATGCAGCGGATTACGGCATCAATTCGGACATGATTAAGAACTTACACTGTACAGCCAGCCATGTACAGTTAAATTAATGCGTTTATACACACCCACACCCTTCGGGGTGCATCTCCTTTTCTACGGTTTACCGGTGGTCCGGCCCCTTCCCCCTCCGGACAACACCGGAGACACTCTGCCAATCCTATCAGATTGGGGAAATCCAATCCCCTGCTGGGTAGAGTTAATGTGTGCGTCGGCGGGTGGTTTGATGAAACAATTCTGAAAGAATTGCGTCACCAAAAGAGGTCAAACTCGAACAATGACTTGAAAGTTCGACCGCTAGCAGCCTGTCGGACTTAGAAAAGCAGTTTTTTTAAGAAGCCCGGACATA
>JBAXGN010000187.1 GCA_037139415.1 Verrucomicrobiota bacterium
GAGGCGGGACTTGCACCCGCTGGCCTGTCAAAGATCGAAGGCTGCACCAAAAAAAAACGGGAAAACGGAGAAAGTGTTCGGCGTTTTCCAAGACATCACGGAGCGCAAACAAGCGGAATTGGCGCTGCAGGAGAGCGAGGCCAATTTCCACATCTTCTTCGAGACCATCGGCGACCTGATTGTGGTGGCCACGCCGGAGGGTCGGATCCTCTTCACCAACCAAGCGGTCCAACACAAACTAGGCTACACGGCCCAGGAACTCGCCGCCCTGCACCTGCTGGACCTGCATCCGGCGAATCAGCGCCGGGAAGCCCGGAACATCTTCGCCGCCATCCTGCGGGGCGAGCGGGACACCTGCCCCCTGCCGCTGGCTACCAAAAGCGGCGCACTGATTCCGGCGGCGACCCGCGTCTGGTTCGGCCAATGGAACGGGGCAAAATGTGTCTTCGGCACCATCAAGGATCTCAGCGCGGAACAGGAGGCCCAGCAGCGCTTCGAGCGCCTCTTCCGGCATAATCCCGCCCTGATGGCCCTGACCACCCTGCCCGACCGCCGGTTCTTTGATGTCAACGACGCTTTTCTGAAAACCCTCGGCTACTGCCGGCAGGAAATCCTTGGCAAAACCTCCGCTGAACTTGGGCTGTTCCCGCGTTCGGAACACCAGGCGGAGGTGGCGGACAAACTGCGGACGTTTGGGCGTCTGAGCGACCTCGAATTGCAAGTCCGCTGCAAAGACGGGACGCTCGTGGACGGTCTCTTCTCCGGCGAAATAATTACCAACCAGAGTCAGCAATACTTCCTGACGGTGATGATTGACATCACCGCGCGCAAACAGGCGGAAGCCGCATTGCAACGGGCCCACGGGGAGCTGGAACAGCGCGTGGTGCTGCGGACCCAGGAATTGCGGCTGGCCAATGAAGAGCTACGGCTGGAAAACACCGAGCGCCGACAAGTGGAAGCCCAACTGCGCGAAGCGCAAGCCTGGCTGGAGCGGGTGACCACCAACGCGCCCATCGTGCTTTGGGCCGTGAACCGCCAGGGCGTCTTCATCGTGTCCGAGGGCAAAGCCCTGGAATTGCTGAGGCTCAAGCCCGGGGAAGTCGTGGGCCAATCCGTCTTTGAATTTTATCGGCAGGAACCGGGGATCCTGCGGGACATCCGCCGCGCCCTCGCTGGAGGGACCTTCACCTCCACCAATGAAATCGCGGGTTTGGTTTTTGAAACCAACTACGTCCCGTTGCGCGGAGACGCAGGTAAAATCATCGGCGCCTTGGGCGTCTCCCGGGACATTACCGAACGCAAGCGGACCGAGGCGGCACTGAACGACTCGGAAAAAAAGTTTCGGACTCTTTTTGAAGGCGCCCCCGTCGGCATTCTGGTGGCCGATCTTGGCACCAAAAAATTTCTCGCCGCCAACGCCACCATCTGCCGCCTGCTGGGATATTCCGAGGTCGAACTCCTCCAACTCGGCGTGGCGCAAATCCATCCGCCCGAAAACCTGGCCCAAGCCATCGCCATTTTTGAAGCCCAGGCGCGCGGCGAAACCATCCAGGCCCGTGAACTGGCTTGCGTGCGGAAAGACCGGACCCACTTCTGCGCTGATATTTCCGCCACCCTCCTCCCCTTCGCCGGACGCCCAACCCTGGTTGGATTCTTCACGGATGCCACCGAGCGGAAGCACACCGAAGTCCAACTCGAGGCATCCCGCCAACAACTGCGCGCCCTGCTCACGAAATTGCAAAACCTGCGCGAGGAAGAACAAACCCGCATTGCGCGCGAAGTCCATGACGTCCTTGGGCAGCAGGTCACCGCCTTTAAAATGGACCTGGCCTGGCTCGCCCGGCGGCTTCCGAAAATCAGCGATGAACCGGTGCGGGGGGAATTTCAGGAGAAGCTTCAGGCGACCACCGAACTGACCACCACCATGCTGGAGTCCGTGCGCCACATCTCCCGCCGCTTGCGCCCAAGCGCTTTGGATCAGCTCGGTTTGGAGGCCGCCCTCCAATATGAGGCCCGGGAATTTCAAGAGCGCACCGGCATCCTCTGCCGGGTGACCGTTCCGTCCCAACTATTGAAGCTCCACCCCGACCAAGCCACCGGAATGTACCGTATTTTCCAAGAGATACTTACCAATGTTGTCCGCCATGCCCAAGCCACCGAGGTTTCCGCCAGCCTGAGCCGGGCGCGGGCGCATCTGATCCTGGAAGTCCGCGACAATGGCTGCGGCATCAGCGCCCACGCTGCCCATAACCCCAAATCACTTGGGTTGCTCGGCATGACCGAACGGGCGACGCTGCTCCACGGTAAACTCCAGATCTGCCGGGGCCAGGAGCGCGGCACCATCGTCACGCTCACCCTCCCGGTGCGTCCCGCCCGTTAGCCGTGCGCGAAAAATCCCGATTACCTGGCCTTGCGCCCACTAGCATCTATTGACATTTAATGATACTATGCGAGATTATCCGCATGAACGTTTCATTGTCACGAACGTGGGAAGAATATGTGCGCAGCGAGGTGGCCACGGGTGAATATGGCAACGCCAGCGAAGTGGTGCGGGATGCCCTTCGCATGTTGCGGGAACATCAGGAAATGCGCGCCATGGAGGAAATGCGCGTGGCGTTCGCCCATACCGATCCCCACGGGGGGCAAGGGGAACCCAGTGCGGCGGAACGTGAGTTGATCAGTCAACTCGTGCGGCAGCATCGCAAACGCAAGCCTGCGGCATGATTGTCGTGCTGGATACCAATGTCGTCATTGAGGCGGTCTTTTGGCCGCGCAGCACTGCGCGCCGCGCCTTGGCGGGTTTGGCGCGCCGCCGATTTAAAACCGCCGTCAATCAACTGATTTTGGAGGAATATGCCGCCATCCTTGCGCAGGTGCGGGAGCGTTTGTTTCCAGCCGCACAACCCTCGGGTGCGTTGGCTTGGTTGGCCGCCAAATCCATCCACGTCGAACCGGCTCCGTTGCCCGGCAAACTGAGCCGTGATCCTGATGATAACCTGTTTGTGGCCACCGCCATTGCCGCGCAGGCCGCTTACCTGGTCACGCAAGATCGCGATCTGCTGGTTTTGCAGAAACCGTTTGGCGTGGCGATCGTCACGCCGGCGGAGTTCATGCGCCAGATTGGTTGGCGCTGAGAAAAAATTATTCCTTCCCTTTTTCCTGCCAATCCATAGAGTTCCCTCCTTAACTTTGAAATATACATAAGAACGAATTATGAGTGCTGATAATACTGTGGTGCAAGCGGTGCAAGCGCCGGCGCTGAAACCGATCGAAATCAAGTCCAAGCTGGCCGGCACCCCCGTCCAGACACCGAAATATTCGGTGAACGTGAAGACGGCCCAAGGCCGGGAAGTGGTGCTGGCTGATCCACGCGCCACCCGCGCGCTGGTGGCCTTGATGAACCTGCACGCCGTCAACGGCGGCGCGGCCTGCCACTGGGGCGGCCCGGCGGCCTTTGCCGAAATCAACGCGGCGGTACATGGCATCATGTTCGCCACCCAAGGCAAACCTTGGTTTGAAGCATTCAATTACGTCAATGATGCCGGTCACACCGAAAACGGCGTCTATGCGCTGCGCGCCCAATACGGCTTTGACGGGATGACCTTTGAATCACTCAAGGGTTTCCGCAGTATCCAAAGCAAACTGACCGGCCACGGGGAATCGCACCTGAATCCTGAAGGCGTGCTGCTGAGCAACGGACCGCTGAGTTCCTCCATTCCGCAGGCCGAGGGATTGGCCATTGCCGACAAATTGGCAGGCCGCGACCGCGTGACCGTCTGCGTGGCCTCCGATGGCGCTTCCATGGAAGGTGAAGCCCGCGAAGCCTATGCCTCGATCCCCGGCTTGGCCGCCAAAGGGCGCATGAATCCGTTCGTGCTGGTGGTTTCCGATAACGACACCAAACTCTCCGGTCGCATCAGCAAGGATGCCTTCACCATGGCACCAAGTTTCGCCGCCATGCCCGCCCTCGGCTGGAAAGTGATCAGCGTGGCCAATGGCCACGACCTCCAGGAAGTCTATGCCGCGATTGAAAAGGCCATCGCCGAAACCCAGGCCAACCCGAAGCAGCCGGTATTCGTGCAGGTAAAAACCATCAAGGGTTACGGCGTGAAATCCACCATGGAAAACTCCGCCGGTGGCCACGGGTTCCCGCTGGGCAACGGCGAAAAAATCGTCGAGTTCGTCAACGAAATCTGGGGCGGCCAGGCGCCCGCAGAATTTGCCACGTGGGCTCAGGCGCTTCGTAGTGAATGGGAAGCCAAGGAAGCCGCCAAGAAAGCCAAGGCGGCCAGCGCGCCAGCGGCGACTCCGGCGGTGAAGAAAGACAAGGTGCAAACCGGTTTGGCCAAGGGCGCGGTTCGCGCCGCCCAGGAAGGACTGCCGGTCTTTTCCGTCTCTTCCGACGTGCAAGGTTCCACCGGGATCAGCCTGTTCCAAAAGAGTTTCCCGGATCGCTGGATTGAACTGGGCATCGCCGAAGCGAACATGGTCAGCGTAGCGGCTGGTCTTTCCAAGCATGGCTATATTCCCATCGTGGATACCTTTGGCCAATTCGGCATCACCAAGGGCAACCTGCCCCTGACCATGGCCGCGCTCTCGCAAGCACCGGTCATTGCGGTATTCTCGCACATTGGTTTTCAGGATGCCGCCGATGGCGCGTCCCACCAGGCCACCACCTACATCTCCGCCATCAGTTCCATCCCGCACACGGCAGTCATCATGCCCTCCTGCCCGGATGAAGCCGAGTCGCTGATGTATGAAGCCATCAAGCGTTTGGCGGCGGACCGCGCGGCGGGCAAGGATGGCGAGAGTTACATCTTCTTCGTGGGCCGCGAGAATTACCCGATGTACTGGGTGGAAGGCTCCAAGTATCCGTGGGGCAAGGCCCAAGTCATCCGGCAGGGCAACGATGTGGTGTTGATCGGCTGCGGCGTGCTGTTCAGCAAAGCCGTGGAAGCCGGCAAGAAGCTGGCGGAAAAAGGCATTCAAGCCACCGTCATCAACAACCCGTTCATCAATCAAGTGGACCTCGAGACCATCGGCGCGGCGGTCAAGGCGTGCCAAGGCCGCGTGGTGACCATCGAAGATCACCAGTTGGTCTGCGGCATGGGTGCGCAGGTAGCCCACGCGCTGGCCATGGCGGGCATTCCGCACATCATGAAGTCCCTCGGTATCCCCGGTGAATTCGGCCAATCCGCCTATCTCGCCGAGCAGCTCTACGAGCGGCATGGTTTGACCACGGCGAAGATGATGGAAGCCGCCATCGCCCTGGTGGGTAACAAATAACGTTGCGGTTACGCCCCGGACGCCGTCTGACCGTCTGCGTCGTAGCGCAAGCGTGCGCCGGTAAATCAGTTTTTTTTCGCGGACACAAAAAATGGGCGTGATGAATCCGCACCAAAAAACGTTGACGCTATTCTCAAATGATACTATTATTCGTATCAAATGAATGCAATCGTGACGAAACAATTGTCGAAGAAAGCCATGGGCGGGGTGGTCAACTTTTGTGTGCATGGCCCAACTGGCAACATCACGGCTTCGGATTATACGCCGGCCAAGTTGATCGAAGCACTGCGGATGGGTCTGCCGGTTCGGGAGTTGGACGCTTTGCAGACCAGTCTGGACATGCCGATGGAAAAGCTGGTCCCCATGCTTGGCATCTCGAAGGCCACGCTGCATCGCCGGAAATTGGAGGGGCGGCTTGGAACGGCGGAATCCGATCGCGTGGTGCGCTTTGCCCGGTTGATGGGCAAGGCTGTCGAGGTTTTGGAGTCCGAGGCAAACGCCCGCCAATGGCTGACCGCCCCACAGTTCGGTTTGGGGGGGGCGGTGCCGCTGGACTATGCCGAAACCGAAGTTGGCGCCCGCGAAGTTGAAGACCTGCTGGGGCGCATAGAATACGGAGTCTATTCCTGATGTTGGAAGCCTGGCGCATCGTGAAGGAAAGGCACGCCGCAACCGCGTTTTCCGGTGAAGGCGCCGCCAAGGTCGGTGGGCGTTGGAATTCGCGGGGCGTGCCGGTCGTTTACGCGAGCGGCACCCAATCGCTCGCGGCGCTGGAAATCCTGGTGCATCTAAACCCGCCAATGCGTTTCAAGTATGTCGCCTTTCGCCTGGCGTTCGACCAGGTCAGCGTCGAACAAATCGCCCTCAAAAACCTGCCGGCAGATTGGCAGATCGAGCCACCCTCGCCATCCACCAAGGCGCTCGGCGATGCGTGGGTGCGACAGGCGCGTTCGGCGGTGCTGGCGTTGCCGAGCGTCATCATTTCGGGAGAACCCAACTACCTGCTGAACCCGGCGCATCCGGACTTCAAAACAATCGCCATCAGCAAGCCGGAACGGTTTGCGTTTGATCCACGGCTGCTCACCTGACGCTGGCGGCCATCCATTTAGGCCGAATGATAAGCCAGGATTTTCACTTGTGCCCAAGGGTACTCTGCGCCACGCTGCCGCCATGAAACACCACTGGGTTAAGCTGTTTTTGTTTCTCCTGTCTGGTTTGGATGGCACCATTCTGAATACGCAAAGCCGTTCCGTTGGTACCGCTGCCGCTGGCGACCACCCCAGCCCCGCTGGAATTGGCGGTAGCCCCATAGACACGGACACCCCCAGATGCAGCGGTGGCATACCCGGTCACCACCATCCCAGACGGCGCGGTGCTGGAGCCCATTACTCCGACAGGGGAACCTAGTGTTGCCGTGGCAAAGCCAGCCACTCCCACGCCGATCACCGAAGGAAATTGGCCAACCACCATTCCGAGCCAAACGACGCCGACCAGCGCAACCACTGCCCTTTCGCGTGGTTTTGGACCCGCCCGGGCAACTTGACAAGCGGGCGGTATGGAATACAGTAGTAGCTGTGTGCATGGTGTATTGAAGCTCCGCTAATTGTGGTTATGGCGCACCGGATCCTTGAGGCAGGGACCGGCTGGCCGGCGGAGAATCTGCAACCGCGAAAGCTGGACACTGCCGGAGCTGCGGCAACGCCATGGACGATCAGTTGGTAGCGTAACAATCCGAAGACTGCAAGCAACCATGAGAATACGCGTGCTATTTGCCATAGGAATGGGGTTATGGACGAGCCTTCAGCCTGGTTTCGCCCAGGGCACCGCCTTCACCTACAACGGCCGGCTGACTGATAACAGTGCCGCCGCCAGCGGCAGTTATGACCTGCGGTTTACCCTGTACGGCGCCGTCACCAACGGCAGCCCCCTCGGGGTACTCACCAACACGGCCACCAGCGTCAGCGCGGGCGTGTTCCTGGTCCAGTTGGACTTTGGCGGCGTGTTCACCGGCGCGAATTACTGGCTGGAACTGGCCGTGCGCACCAATGGCAGCGGGGCGTTCACCCCCTTGAATCCGCGTCAGCCAATAACCCCGACGCCGTATGCCATTTACGCCCCAACTGCCGGATACGCTCCGAATGCGGGTTACGCCACGAATGCCGGCGTGGCGGCAACTGCCAATGCGGTCGCGGCCACCCACATCACGGGCACACTGGCGCCGCTGCAACTGCCATCTTCCGTGGTCCAGACCGGCGGAGGGGCGTACAGCCTCTATGGAACCTTTACCGGCAATGGCGCCACTTTGACCAACCTGAACTCGGGAAGCCTGACCGGTAATCTGACCGTGGGCGTGACGTTGCTGGAAACCGCCCGCATTAACCGGAGCGCCGGTTCGGTTACGGTGGCGGGAGATTACGCGTATGTTTCAAGCGAGGCTGGCTTTGGTTCGGACGTCGGCATCTACAACATTTCTCAATTGGCGAACCCGATCCAGGTGGGCGTGATCACGAATTTTAGCGCGGGGTATCTTGGCGACGACTATCAATGGGGCAGCCATGCGGTCGCCTTGGCGGGAACCAACGCCTACGTGGCGGATGTCGTGGATGGTTTGCGGATCTACGATATTTCCAATCCGGCCAATCCCCAGCTCATGGCCAAGACCAACTTCTCCGCTTCATACAATCGGGGCGGCGTCATCTATCACTCGCAACCGGTCGGGGTGGCAGTCGCGGGGAATTTCGCGTATGTCGCTTGTTCCTTTGATGGGGTGCGCATTGTCAACATCGCCAATCCCACCAATCCCGTTCCGGTCGGGCATGTCGCCATGGGGCCGGACTATACGATACAGGGGCTAGCGGACTACTCCGTGAACGTCGCGGTGTATGGTCGTTACCTGTTCGTTGCCAAGCTGCTGGACGGGGTCAGCATCTACGACGTGGCCAACCCGACGAACGCGGTTTATGTGGCGGGCATCCAGAGCTCCGGTGTGGCCCATTCGGTAACGGTGGCACCGTTTGATAGCGGCGTTTTTCTTTACGTCGCCAACGGCGTTAATGGAGTGAACATTTTCGATGTCACCGATTTGAGCGAGCCGGGGCCGACCTTCGAGGCCGACTACTACGTCGGCACCGCCAATTATCACGAGGGCAATCCGAACATGTACGGCGGGGCCATCGACGCGGCCGTCGTGGGCAAGAATCTGTATGTGGCTAATTCCGGGGACGGCATCCGGCTCTACGACATCTCATATCCAGCGGTGCCAAGCCGCATCGGCGCTTTCTCGCCCGAGGTTCCCGGCAGTTATGCGGCCGGCATCGCCGTGGTGGGCACCAATGTGTTTCTGGCGAACCACGACAGCTTTCGGATCTTTCGCAATGTGGGGGTGGCCGTCCGCGCGCCGAAGTATGTGGGCGATGGAAGCCTCCTGACCAGTCTGGACGCCTCGCAAATAACGACCGGAACCCTCAGCCTGACCCGCTTTCCAACCAACGTGCTGCTCAACGGCAACACCAACGTGAACCTGACCGGCAATTTCGCCGGCAATGGCAGCGCGCTCACGGGCCTCGACGCGTCGCAGTTGGCCAGCGGCACGGTCCCCCTGGCACGACTTCCGGGGAGTCTGATAACCAACAGCGCCACCGGCGTCACTTTGTCCGGCAGTTTCACCGGCGCCTTCACCGGCAATGGCGCCGGTTTGACGAACTTATCCTTCGCGAGTTTTAACGGCGACCTCCTGCCGCTGACGTTCTGGAGCCTGGCGCTCACCAATCCCGCGGGGGACTTTGCCACGATCAGCAACATCTGTGGGGGACCAATGTCGGTGCAACTCGCCGACTTCAACAACGATGGCCGGCTCGACGTCGCGGTGATGGGCTTTTACGGACGCCTGGTGGTCCTGACAAACAATGGGGCCGGTGGTTTCATGATCTCCTCGGCCCCGGGCGCGGGCTATCTGGTAAATTCCCTGGCCGTGGCGGATGTCAATGGCGATGGCGCGCTCGATCTCATTAACGCGTCGAGTTACAACAGCACGCTGACGCTAATGACCAATGACGGGCTCGGCGGCTTTACCGCTGCCTCCACGCCGGCGGTGGGGGAGACCACCTACGTCGTGGCGGCCGATGTTAATGGCGATGGAAAAGCGGATCTGATTAACGTCGGTTTCTACAGCAGCACCGTAACAATCCTGACCAATGGGGGCAGCGGGAATTTTACTCTGTCCTCCACGAACCAGGTCGGCAACGGGCATTTCAATGTGGTGGCGGCTGACGTGAACGGGGATGGTAAAGTGGATTTGATCACGCCGAATTATTACGATTCCACGGTTACGGTGCTGACGAACAACGGCAACGGCGAGTTTGTGGCGGCGGGCACGTATCCGGCAGGCATCGGCGGCGCCCGGTTTGTGGCGGCCGGCGATTTCAACCGCGACGGCCGCGTGGATTTGGCAGTGGCCAACGACACGACCGGCACCCTTACCACCCTCACTAACAATGGCAGCGGCGGGTTTGTGGCCGTGGCGAGCTACCCCGTCGGTGCGGGGCCGGCGGCGGTGGCGATCAGTGACTTGAACCGGGATGGCTGGCCCGATCTTATTTGCGCCAACTACGAGAGCAACAGTGTAACCATCCTGACCAACAATGGCAGCGGCGGGTTTGCAACCGCCGCCACTTTTCCGGCCGGCGCCGGCCCGGTTTTTGTGGCGGCCGGCGATTTGAATGGCGACGGCACCCCAGACATTCTCGCCGCTAACTTCAGTGACAGCACGTTAGCGTTGATTAACAACCCGCCATTCTTCCCCAGCCGTTTTCGCGGGCAGTTTACCGGCGACGGCGGCAGCCTGTCCAACCTGAACGCCAATGCGATTTCGTCGGGCGGGCTCACCGTCAACCTCCAAGTGCTTGTCCCCGGAGGCGGCACCAACACCTTATGTTTCACCAATGGCATCCTGCGGGCAATCCAATGAAACGGCGCCTCGGAACTCAATCACCTCAAGCCAAGCTGCTGGTCGGGCTGATGCTTGCCCTAACCGGTGCGGAGATCCTGGCGCAGAACTTCACCCTCGCCGGGGGAAGCGTCACCGGGGGCGGCGGCACCAGCACCGGCAGCGTTTACTCGGTCACTGGAACTATCGGCCAAGCGGATGCGGGCCGGGCCACGGGCGGAAGTTTTGCCGTTGAGGGTGGCTTGTGGGCTCTGGTCAGCCTGCTCCAGACGCCCGGCGCGCCGCAATTGAGTTTTGTAAAATCAAACGGCAGCAGCGTGACTTTCACCTGGCCGGATACCGGAGCAGGCTTCGTCCTGCAACAAAACAACAATCTGACGCTGACGAACGGCTGGACCGCGGTGACCCAGGGACCCACCACCAATAACGGCCAAATCCAAGTGCTGATTCCGATCGCCCCGGGCCAGAATTTCTTCCGGCTGAAGGTCCCGTGAGGACGCCCAGTGGCAAGTCATCAGTGAACAGTCACCAAAAATACCGGCTAAACCCTCCGTAACTCATTCCCCAATAGCGATTACCAGCCTGACGAGCATGGCAATGGGGCTGTGAAAGTCACAGCGTATGAGTGCTGGATGAAACTTACATGCCATGCATCGGACCTTACCTCAAAACAACATTCATGGCCAGCTTCGAGTTTCCCCGCTATTTTTCCAGACAATGACTGGCCTCATTTTTGGGGAACACCGACGCCTGAAATGCAGCTCATGGTTTGATGATCATGACGTTGAATTTGGAACCAATTTCGGCTCCAGCAACCAATCCGGTGGAGCCATCAAATGAACTCCGATTAAGCCCATAGACCTCGATGACCCATTTACCAGGAGATCCAGAGAGAGAGCCGTCAGCATCGTAACATAAGTTAATAACTTTTGTGTTGAGGGTGCTGGGCGCCCATACCGTGGTCACATGGATGATTGCATTGGGGTCCCCGTTCGACAGGGGATTATCAATGACCGTCAACTGCGTCCCCACTCGGTTTCCGGAGGTAATAACATGGAGGTAAGCGGCGGTGGGGGTATTGACTCCCGCACCAGAAACTTTGATGGCGCCGTTTTGGATTTGCAGCGCCGTGCCGTTGGTGCCGCTGCCGCTGGCCACCACCCCAGCCCCGCTGGGACCAGCGGCAGCCCCATAGACACCGACGCCGCCAAATGCGGCGGTGGCATACCCAGCCACCCCCATCCCGGACGGCGCGGTGCTGGAGCCCATTACTCCGACAGGGGTACCTAATGTTGCGGTGGCAAAGCCAGCCACTCCCACGCCGACCACCGAAGGAGATTGGCCCACTACCCCGTAGTTCGTAGCGCTATCGTAGGATGCCACACCATAGATCGCCTTGGTGCCATCTACGGTGGAACTGGTCGAGGCCACCAGTTTGGAGGCGGTCAAAGTCTGGGTGACGCCTACCCGGCCATTGAAATAACCCGCATGGCCGGTGGTGTCGCTGTTGGCGTTGTCGCCATAAACACCGGTGCCGGCCGTCGTGTAACCTCGGATACCGAAACCGTTGGCATTGGTGCCGGTGACTGTGCCACTGGCGGTAACCGTGCCACTAGCGGTGATATTGCCGCTGTTGATGCTACTGCTCGAGAGATTGCCAGCACTGTCCAACTGCATCCGGGTGGCGGCGCCGTCGAAGAACAGCAGTTTGCCCGCCCCCTCGCCGTTACCGGAGCCGGAGGCGATGACCGACCAGGTGCCGCCGCCGGTGCTGGTGTTGTTCAGATTGAGCCAGGTGCCAATCGTGGAAGCGCTTTCGGCCGTCATGGCCTGGGCGTAGTTTCGGGTGTTGAGATATAAACCACCGCCGGCCCGGATGGTGAACTGGTCGGCAACACCGGAGGTAAAGTCGGCATCGGCGGAATCGGCCCAGACAAACGCGCCATTGTGACCCGCCTTGGCACGGTGTCCGGCCGCAAAGGCGTAGCTGCCGGAAGCGGCGTTGCCCTGGCCACCGGGCACGGTGGCAAACGCGGCGGAGTTCGTGTTGTTGGCCCCGCCGCTGATGACGGCACTGTCACCCGAGTTGAGGTTATCACGGCCGCCACCGATCGCCGCAAAGGTGGCATTGGCCAGGTTGTGGTTGCCGCCCGCCACGGTGCTGTAGCTCTGGTTCGCCTGATTATGATCCCCGCCACCCACGGTGGACGAGGCCTCGGCCGTGGCGTTGTAATTGCCGCCCGCGATGGTGCTGTACGTGCCCACCGCCTGGTTGGCGAGGCCGCCGCCCACAAAGCCACTCATGCCGTCCACCGTGTTGTCGAGCCCGCCGGCGATCGCGCCGGCCGCACCCGTCACCCGGTTGCCCGCGCCGCCGCCGATGGCGGTGTAACTGGCGGTAATTGCGTTGACGTCGCCGTTGACACCGCCGCCCGCTATGGTGGCGGCGATGTTGCCCGGAGCCACGGTGTTGCCGGAGTAGCCGCCAAGAATGTTGGGCGCGCCTGATCCCGGTTCGATCCGCAGCGCGCGCTGGCTGTTGACGGTCAATTCCAGCGCATTGTTGCCCACGCTCCCCAGCGTGTTGGTGGCGAGGGTCACCGGCAGACCGGTGACACCACTGAAGGGCGCATTGGCCGCTTGAATCGCATAGGGGGCAGAGGTGATTGGCTGGCGCGGGGCCAGCGTGGTGTACGCACCGGTAGAACCGTTGGTGCGCACGGAAATCTCCAGCCAGCGATCCGGCCCGGTGAACACCCCGGTGCCAAAATCCACCGTCACGGCGAACAGGCCGTTGGTCACCCCGACGGCGGCCATGCCAAATGGTGAGCCCAGCGTGTTCCCTCCCGTGGCGCTGTCGCGCAGGGTAAAGAGCAGGTCGTAGCTCCCGGTGGCGGGACTGCCGCCGTCGGCCAACCGCCCCTGGTAGGTGAAGGCGGTGGTTTGGCCCAGCGCGGATGCGGCACTGAGAGCCAACGCGGTGAAGACGGAGAAATAATGATGTTTCATTTGCTTGCTGGGGTTGGAGTTAAGATCCGGTTGGCGCTAAAATTGTTTCAACCGGTAGAACCGGTAACCGGCTTCGACCGGAACGGTGACGGAGATAATACCGTTGTTCGTGGCGAGGCCTTGGGAAACACCCGTCCAGCCATTGGTTACCGCCAAGTTGCCATTTTGTTCCAAGGCAAACCTGGCGGAAGCTTCCGGCCAGGAGAAGATGTAGCTTTGGCTTTCGCGCTTGAGGCTCAACTGCGGCGAGCCGGGCGTTTGGATTATGCCGGCCTGGCTCCAGAAACCGCCGGCCAGTGAGTAACTGCCGCCGCTCATGGCACCCGAGGATAATTGACCGAGGGTGCCGATCAGTGCGTAGTTGCCGTTGGTGCTGCCCCCACCGCCACCGGAAATGGTATAGGTATCAATCGTATAGTCGCCCGCCAACGAGGCGAGCAAGCCAGGGAGGAGCGCGGCCAAGGTCGCACCGCGAAGGAGAAGGTTATTGGTTTTCATGGTTTTACTTGGTTCTGGTTTCGGTGAGGGTGCGGACCATAGCTTCCAGGTCGGATACCCGTTTTTCGAGCGCATTGACTTGTTGGTTTTTGGTGGCCACTTCCACATGCAACGTTTTGGTTTCGGCCTCCAGTTTCTGGTTCAGTCCCTGGATGGCCGCCAGCGCCACGCCGTCGGCATCCACGGTACCAATGTGTTTGTCATCCATGCCCAGACCAAACGCGGCGTAAAAATCCTGCGCCATGGGTCCGAGATGCCGGGCGACTTGGTCGCTTTTGAAATTCCAGCGGGTGACGCTTAGGCCAGTCACCTTGTCCAGCACCTCGCGCGGGCTGATGGCGGTAAAGTTTTCCTTCAAGTTCTTGTCGCTCGATGGATAGAACCCGCTGGCGATAACAGATCCATTCACGTCCAGCGCCGCCGCCGGATTGTTCTTGCCAATGCCCACCCCGCCGGCGGCGTGGATGATAAACTGGTAGGCCGCCGTTGAGGCGGCGCCGGCACCGATGCCGTCGCTCCAGACAAAACTATGACTGTTGGTGGCATAGGCCGACCAACCGCCGGCGAAAGCGCCTTCGGCCGTCGCCTGGTTGTCGTAGCCACCCGCGATAAAGGAATTGGCGCCGCTCGCCACACTGCCCTGGCCGCCCGCCACCGTGGCGTAATCACCGCTGGCCACGCCCGACACACCGCCGAGCACCGTGGCACATTCGCCCTGGGCGACGTTCAAATAACCGCCGCTAACAACGCTCTTAACGCCAGCCGCCCGGTTTTGATAGCCGCCACCCACGGCGGCACCGGTCGCTTCCGCAGTATTCGTCCAGCCACCCGCCACCACCGCATGGAGGCCGGAGGCCTCGTTGTTCTGCCCGCCCGCAATGCTCGCGTAATCAATCGTCACCCGGTTTTGCACTCCGCCACTGATGGTGGCCGCCACCCCCAGCGCCGTGTTGCTGCTTCCTCCGCTGATCACCGCGTTCGCATACTGCGCGCGGTTGTCCTGGCCGCCGCCCACCGTAGTGCCCATTCCAGCAGTCGTATTATGGCCGCCACCCGCAATGACCGATTGCAGGCCATTGACCGTATTGCTCGTGCCGCCGCCGATGGCCGAGTAATACGAGGAGCTACCAACGATGTTACGCTGTCCGCCAGCTACCGTGCTGGCCTTGCTTTGCTCCAGCACCCAGTTCGCCAGCCCGCCGCCGATCACACTGTAATCTGAATCCACCCGGTTGAAATCCCCGTCCACGCCAAACACAACTCCAGTCGCTCCGCCGCCTGCGATGGTGGCCCCCGCAACGCCTGTGGAAACCCAGTTACTCCACGAACCGCCGACCAAGTTCGGGGTGGTACCGGTTGGTTCCAGCCGCAACACCCGTTGACCGTTGACGCTCAGTTCCAGCGGGTTGTTGCCCACGCTGCCCACGGTATTGTTGGCGAGTGTTATCGGTAAACCACTCACGCCGTCGAACGGCGCGCTGGCCGCCCGGATGGCATAGGGGGCGGAAGTGACCGGCTGGCGTGGAACCAAGGTGGTGTACGCGCCGGACGAACCTTTGGTGCGCACAGCAATCTCCAGCCAGCGATCCGGCCCGGTGAATACGCCAGTCCCAAAGTCCACGGTCACGGAGAAGAGCCCGTTGGTCACACCGACGGCGGCCAGGCCAAACGGTGACCCCAGCGTGTTCCCAGTCGTGGCTTTGTCGCGTAGTGTAAAAAGGAGATCGTAGCTGCCAGTGGCGGGCACGCCGCCGTCGGCCAACTGTCCCTGATAGGTGAAGGCGGTGGTTTGCGCCAGCGCCGATGTGACGCTGATCACTAGCGCGGTGAAGACGGGGAAATAATGAGGTTTCATTTGTGTACTAGGATTGGAGGTTGGAAACTGCGAGGCCGGGTTGTATTGGATAAATTGACACTAAAAAATCCCCAGGGGTTCCGATGGGTTGCATTGCCGATGGTTACTTTTTTCATCAAGACTAAACACCTATGCTTATCTATTCATGAAGTCAAACTTATTTTCAAAAATTATCTTGCGCCCCAGGGCTGTATCAAGCTCGGTTTGCTTCAAGCTGGAAGCGGCGGTTCGGGTGTTCCGTGGCAGCGGAATTACCCGAAAGAAAGCGAATCCGTTAAGCCGATTCCCTCAGCCGGATAATGAACTCCTCTCCCCGAGGGAGAGGATACAGGTGAGACTTCCCCGAACAGAAGAATTTCGCTCTTTGAACCCATGAACCCGGAAGTGGAGGGGGGGCATGGGGAACGTAACCGCAAACGTAGGTGACGCGTCTCAAACAGGACGGCGCAGGAAAATTTGGAGTGCGGTGGCAACAGCCGGGGGAGAAAGGGGCGGATGGCGACA
>JBAXGN010000188.1 GCA_037139415.1 Verrucomicrobiota bacterium
GCAGCCATAATCTGCTGGCGACAGACAATATCTATTTACGGATAAGCACTTAATGTGTTCTCTGGCTTCTTCGCGTGTCATCGTTAATTTTCAATGTGTTGCTGCCGGATTTCCTGCTCGGAGGCGGAGTAAACTGGAGGTGCATCCGCATTCCAAAGCCACTTTTCCTGAGTATCAGTGGCTGTATCCTTTTCCATTGGGGCGATCCACTGCACGGGTAAAATCATCCCTTTCCGGTTGAAGTCCTCGGATCATCAAACTGCCGATGCCATTAACGGCTGAATCAATTGTATGCATACAGTCTTCTTCTCGCCTTCTTGCGCCCAATCCAGTAAGTGGGTTTACTGGTGATGAATTTATGGGAATGATGTGAAATGGAAAGGAGAAAGTTGATCATGGATAGCCATATCACCATCTGGCTATTCATTCCTGCTCATATGAAACCGTTGAGTATGTCTCACGATCATTCCAAACAATATACGTGGGTATCAGTGCGGAGGTAAAAGCCACAGTCGCTGACGGCTGGGGTGGCGATCAGGGTGCCTTCCAGGACGTTCTCCGCCAGGCGTTCAAATTGTTTGCCGGCTTTCAGGACGATGGTTTTGGCGTCTTTCATGAAGAAATAGAGGCGGCCTTGGGCGGCAATCGGCGAGGCCAGGCACCCACTGCCGAGCCGCTCCTGCCAGTGAATGTCGCCGGTGCGGGCGTTCGCGCAGGTGGCCATGCCATCATCCGCAATCCAATAGATTTCCTCCCCGACCAGGATGGGCGAGGACATCACCGGCACCTGCCGCAGGGTTTTCCAGGCGACCTGATTGGTGGTCACGTCGCCCTGACCATCCGGACGCACCGCGTACAGTTGCGCTTTGAAACAGCCGGTGCCGAAGAACACCAGGCCCTGGCCGTAAATCGGGCAAGTGCCAATGGAAAAGCCCTTGCCATGCTGCACGCGCCAGAGTTCCTTGCCGGAGTCCGGATCGTACGCGACCGCCCAATGCGGTCCGGCGGAGAACACCTGGGTTTTTCCCGTCGCTTCGATGATGAGCGGCGAGGAAAACGACTTTTTCAAGTTCGGGCTGTTGGCGGTGACGGGCGGACGGTCGGTCTTCCAAATCACCTCGCCGTTCTCCTTGTTCAACGCTATGACATACTGGGCCTCCCGGCCATCGCGCACGAGGATCAGGCGGTCTTTCCAGAGGATGGGGGAACTGCCCGGGCCCACTTGGTGATCGCAGCGGATTTGTTTTTTCCACACAACTTTGCCGGTATCCGCCTCCAGGCAGGCGGTGCCGAACGTGCCGAACTCGCAATACACCCGGCCCGCCTCCGCAACCGGAGTGGGAGTGGCCCAACTGTTCAACCAGTGAACCGAGTCCGGCTTGGCCACGTCGAAGAGGGTGGTTTCCCAAAGGCTTTTTCCGGAAGTGCGGTCCAGGCAAACCACGCGCAGAGACACATGCTCGGCCACCTGCATGTCATCGGAACCGATCCGGGTGCGCACCACGTTTTTCTCGACCGCTGTGGTCAGCCAGATGCGGTTGCCAATGAAGATGGGCGAGGAACGGCCGCGCCCGGTTACCGGAACCTTCCAGGCAATGTGATTGGTCTCACTCCAGGTGAGCGGCGGGTTGGCGTTCGGCGCAAGACCGTTGCCATTCGGTCCCCGGAACCCCGGCCAATTCGGGGAATCCGCCGTGGCCGCGCCGAGAGGCGCCGCCACCAGGACTGCCGAGAAAGCCAGCACTGCGCGACAGGTTGTTGTGATCTTCATGGGGTAAGGGTGGCAAAATATTTTAATTTCGTCCAGTGCAGTTCAGCTTCGGCTTGACGGCAGTTACGGGAGAGTCATAGCGTTCGTCATGTTTATTGGCCAATGGCAACGCGCCTTGATCACCTTCCGACGAGGGTTGATGCAGGTGCCATCGCAACGACACGGTGTCCATCCCGGCACCCTGCGGATGTTCGCCATTTGTACGGTGCTTGCCGTTATAATTTCCGGGGTGGCCATGGCTCAAAACAGTCCACCGCCTGTCTCCGGCACCCCGGACAAGGCGGTATTCAACCAGGACCAAACCATCCTGCTGCGCTATCCGCGCGATAAAAAGGGAAGTTATGTGATTCCTGCGAGCGTCACCACCATTTGGCTCGATGCGTTCTCCCGCTGCGACGGCCTGACGGAGGTGACGATTCCCACGAGTGTTACGCATATTGAGAGCCCGGCATTTTCCGACTGCCCCAGCCTGACGGCAATCCATGTGGATGCGGCCAATCCAAACTTCAGCAGTGAGGATGGGGTTCTGTTCGACAAAAACCAGACGGTCCTGATTCGATATCCAGCGGCCAGAACCGGAAGTTACGTGATGCCCGCTAGTGTTACCGAGATGTGGACCTGGCCGTTTGCGTTCTCAGGCAGCACCGGGCTGACCAGTCTGACGATTTCTGCCGGGGTCACCAATATCGTCAATTGGACCTTTGATGGCTGCAATCGCCTGACCGGGATTACCGTCCACGCCGCCAACCTGAACTACCGCAGCGTTGATGGCGTTTTGTTCAATCGCAAGCAGACCGGGCTCATTCGCTATCCCAATGCCAGGTCAGGCAGTTATGCGATCCCTCCCAGCGTCACCACCATTTGGGGAAACGCCTTCTCCCGATGTGCGGGGCTCACCAACGTCACCATTCCCGCCAGCATCACCTTGATCGGGATGAGTTCGTTTGAGGGATGCACCAACCTCCCCGCCTCACTGCGCGAGGCTATTCAAAACCTCGCCCGTTCGCGAAACCCCAAAGCGCCCGTCTCCCCATTCGGCACGGAAGAAACCTCGCCGCTTCCCAACTCAACGCTGTATTAGACTTCCGTCAGCTATTTTTGGTACACCCGCACGTAATCATAGACGGCGAACACCGGCAGACGGCTTTCATCCACCGCATCGGTGCCGCCGAGCGGGGAGGCGATGGTGGTCAGCCAGACATTCATATCGCCGTGATCCGGCAGCTTGGTGACCGGATTGATGTGTACCACTTTGCCGTCAAAGTAATACACAATCCTTTCCGGCGTGAACTCGCAGGCCCAGGTGTGGAACTCCGCCGATTCATCCGGCGTGACCACGTTGCGATGTCCCAGCCCGCGATGTTCCGGCGCCCACTGATGTAGGTTCGCGCCATAGAGCTTAAGCCGGCTGGAATCATTTTCGCAGATGTCAATTTCCTGGCGTGAACCCTCGTGGCTATCGCGATTGGCCTCGGTGTTGCGCATCAGCCAGAAGGAGGTGTGCCACCCTTTGGTGGGCGGCACCTTGAAGCGCGACTCAAAGTAGCCGTAGCGAAAGAAGCGCTTGGAAATGATGCCGCCGGCCGTGTAATCGGAATTCCCCACCTTTTGCTTGCGGCAGGCCAGCCAAAGGCTGCCATCATGCACGGATACGCTTTCCGGCACTTGCGTGCTCCAGTAGCGAACGCCGGTACGGTAAATCCACTCGCCAGGGTTCAGTTTATCTCCATTAAACTCGTCGGCCCATACCAGCTTGTAGCCAGGCGGCGGTTCGCCGGGTTTCAGGATGGGCAGATCGGCAAACAGACTTTTTTCGGGCGCGGGCGGCTTGGTGCCAATGGGTTCTCCGACGATCAGAAATCCACTTAGATAAAGCCCGTTGGCCGCATACGGTTTGGGATCCGTAATTGGCGCTCCCGCCTTTTTCATGATCGCTGCCTTGTCAATTTTGGAGGGTAGCAATTCCAGGCGCACCCGGTGTTCCCGATCCGGCAGCGGTTTGGCGAAATACCACGTTTTCAAATAATACCGTCCGGGCGTGGAATAGGAGTCGAAGAGGGTGCCGGTCTCGGATTGATCATCCACGGTGACGCGGAATTCCCCGTTATCCGGACCTTTGAGACCGACGATACCCAGCCTGGTTCCCTTGAAGCGAAACTCCACCGCTGCCCCTAGTTCAAAAGCGGCCCAGGTTGGTGGCGTCAGCCCGCCTTTTTGCAACGACACATGGTTATCCTCGGGCGGCAGTGCCTGCCATTGGCCATCGGGAGTGGCTTCCCCAACCGTCAGAATCCGGGCACGCTGCCAATGATCCGCCGTCAAGGGTGCCGACAGCGAATGCGGACCGGGCCGTCCGGTCCGGCCGAATTCGGGCAGCACCGCCACCAGCCGCTCTGTGTAAAGCCGGTGCCCCGCATCGGTGGGGTGGGTGTTGTCCCGGGTGAAAATCAGGCGACCGGAAGGCTCGTTGCCACGCACATCCGCCGTAACCGAGGCCGGTGCGGAAAATACCAGCGATCCGGCGGCCTCCCGGCGGGCGACTTCCACACCAAAGTTGAACGCAGGAATGCCGTAGTGCGCCGCCACCTTTTCCATGGAACGCGCCGCCCCTTGGTATTTGCCGGTATGCAAATCTTTGAGGATGGATTGCGATACCGTGTACACAAAGCAGATGTCGGTGAGCGGATTGGCCGCCCAGGTCTGGCGGACGATGCCTTCCATTTGCGCCACCACTTGCGCGGATTCGCTGCCGTCATTCACCGCGAATTCCACAAACAACAAGTCTGGTTTGTGACGCAACACATCGCGCTCCAACCGGGGTGCGCCATAGCTGGAGCCGGTGCCGGATACCGCTGCAAAAATCTCGTGTACGGTGGTTTTGGGATATTGTTTGCGAAACCATTCCAGGCTCATGGTTCGCCAGCCATCCGCCGAGGTGATGCTGCCGCCGAGGTATGCAATGCGCACCTCTCCGCCCGTGGTCAACTTGGCAAAGACATTGGGCAAACCGTCACGGCTGGAGTATTCCACGACCGGCGCGGCGGCGAACAAAGATACTGTCCACGCGCACAACAGCAATAACGGTGGAACCCATTTCTGCTGAAACCCAGTTGGCTGGCATCGGATCATGGACAAAAGTTTATTCGGAGCCTTGGGAGAGTCAAGGCATGACTGGCGACACATTTTGTTTGGCGAGTGCGGGGAATTCAGGCAGGCTGCCGGGGAATAAGAAATGGACCGCTTTATGATTATGAAAAATTCGATCCGCTGGTTTGGAAGTTGGCTGGCCTTGGTGTTTTCAACGGCTGTCACGGCCTTCGCCGCCGATGGCCTGACGCCCGACTCCTCCGGTTCGGCACCCGCCTCCGGCGATCCTGCGTTTAACCTTACCGATGCCGTCACGCTTGAAGCCTGGGTGAAACCCAGCGCCAAAATGCCGTCCAGCGGTGCCCGCATCCTGGACAAATCCTCTCCCGGCACAGATGAGGCGTACATGCTGGATACCTTCCCCGGAAATTCCCTGCGCCTGACGACCGCGAATAAGGCGCTGTCGTTCAAGGCCAATCTCTCCCCCGGCAAGTTTACGCATGTGGTTGGGGTTTACAGCGCCTCTAAGCGCATTCAAAAATTGTACGTGGACGGCAAAGAAGTGGCCTCCAAGACCGCTGGTGGGTTCCCGCCTTTGACCATCAACCGCAACCCGCTGAATGTGGGCGCGGATAAGGATGGTCACAACCTCTTCCATGGAGTCATCCAACGCGCGGCGGTGTATAAGGTCGCGCTGACCGCAGAGGAAATTGCGGCGCGCGCTCAGGGCGGCGCGGCTCCGGCGGGCGTGATTGCGGAATGGGATTTCACCAAAGAGCCGCAGAAGGGGGCGTATGCCGCGTTGAATAGCGGTGGGCCTGCCTTGGTGATGGGGGCCACCTCGATGATGGAGCGTAATGCGATCGAGATCACCGGGGAAGCTGCAACGCCGCCGGGCGATCTGGTTTTGTGGTATCGCCAGCCCGCGCAGAAATGGGAGGAAGCCCTGCCGGTCGGCAACGGCATCCTGGGCGCGATGGTGTATGGCGGCGTGCTGGCTGAACATCTCCAGTTCAATGAGCACACGGTCTGGACCGGCCAGCCGCACGCGTATCATCACGAGGGCGCGGTCAAGGCTTTGCCGGAGATGCGCCGATTGTTGCAGGAGGGCAGGGCGGTCGAAGCCATCGGCTTGCAACGGGAAAAGGAAGCCCGGGAATTGGAGAGCAAAGGCCAGACTGCTGAATCGAAAGCCAAGTCCCGCGAATCCCAGGAAGCGCTCAAGGCTGCCCGGGCAAAGCAGAAGGAGGCCGAGGACCTCGGCATGAAAGAATTCATGAGTGAGCCGTTACACCAGAAAGCGTATCAGCCGTTCGGGGATTTATGGCTGGAGTTTCCGGGGCAGCAAAAGGCGGCGAACTATCGCCGCTGGCTGGATCTGGATACCGGTATCTGCACCAGTGAATACCAAGGGGATGGCGTGACCTTCCGGCGGGAAGTGCTGGCCTCGCATCCCGATCACGTCATTGCCGTGCGCGTCAGCGCGGATCAACCGGGCAAGTTGAATGCGCGGATTTTCCTGAACAGCGCGCACAAGGAAACGCAGGTATCGGTCGAGGGCCGGGATACGGTGATCCTGCGCGGCATCGTGGAAACCAACGGCGTGCAGTTTGAGAGCCGCGCCCAAGTGTCCGTGGAAGGCGGTCAACTGGCCGCCGAAACCGGCGCTCTCACGGTAACTGGCGCCACGTCATTATTGGTCCGGCTGGTGGGCGCTTCCAGTTTCAAGAATTATCAGGATATCTCCGCCGACCCGGCGGCGCGCTGCATGGAGTTGATGGGCCGCGTGACCGGAAAATCCTGGGAGCAATTGAAGCAGGCGCATCTGGCAGATCATCAGGCATTGTTCGGACGGGTGAAATTGGACCTGGGCCGCACGGATGCCGCGAAGAACCCGACGGACAAACGCATTGCCGAATTCGGCGCGGGCAACGATCCGCACCTGGCGGCGTTGGCCTTCCAATATGGCCGCTACCTGCTGATCGGGTCGAGTCGCCCGGGCGGGCAACCGGCCAACTTGCAGGGCGTGTGGAACGACAAATTGCGGCCGCCGTGGGATAGCAAATACACCTGCAACATCAACGTGCAGATGAACTATTGGCCGGTGGAAGTGGCCAACCTGAGCGAATGCACCGCGCCGTTGTTTGATGCCATGGATGAGCTGATGTTGTCCGGGCGCGAAACCGCCAAGGCGCATTACGGCGCGCGCGGTTGGGTGTTGCACCACAACTTTGATATCTGGCGCGGCACCGCGCCCATCAACGCCTCCAACCACGGCATCTGGGTGCCGGGCGGCGCGTGGATGTGCATGCATCTTTGGGAGCATTACCTGTTCACGCGGGACGTGGCGTTTCTGCGCCGTGCCTACCCGGTAATGAAAGAGGCCGCGCTGTTTTTCACCGATTACCTGGTGGAAGATCCCCAAACCAAGTGGCTGATCAGCGGGCCGTCGAATTCCCCCGAGCAGGGCGGCCTGGTCATGGGCCCCATGATGGATCACCAGATCATCCGCTCGCTGTTCGTGGCCTGCATGGATGCGGCGAAAACTCTGGGCACCGACGCGGACTTCGCGGCGAAGCTGGCGGCGATGCAACCGCGCATCGCGCCCAACCTGGTGGGACAATACGGCCAGCTCCAGGAATGGATCGAGGACAAGGATATCCCCAAGAACCAGCACCGCCACGTCTCGCACCTCTGGGGTGCCTATCCCGGCTGCGACATCACCTGGCAGGACACCAAATTCTTCAATGCCGCCCGGCAATCCCTCATTTACCGCGGCGACGCCGCCACGGGCTGGAGCATGGGCTGGAAGGTCAACCTCTGGGCGCGGTTCCTGGATGGCGACCACGCCTATATCATCCTGCGCAACCTGCTCGATCCGGTGGGCAAAGGCAAAGGCGGGTTGTACCCAAACATGTTTGACGCGCATCCGCCCTTCCAGATTGACGGTAACTTTGGGGCTGCTGCCGGCATTGCGGAAATGCTGGTGCAAAGTCATGTGCGGGACGCACAAGGCACGCATCTGGTCCATCTGTTGCCCGCGTTACCCTCCAACTGGGCCAACGGTTCGGTGAAGGGCTTGCGGGCGCGCGGCGGTTTTGAACTGGATCTGACCTGGGCCGGAGGGAAACTGACCGGCGCCATGATCCGCTCGCTGTCCGGCCAACCGTTGAAAGTGAAATATGGTACGCAGGAAGTGGCGGCATCCACCAAGGCTGGCGAAACCTATCGCCTGGATGGTAGTTTGAAGTGGGGGAAGTAGGGTGCGGCGCAAACGGAGGTGACGAGATTTCCGCCGCGCATTTGCAGGAAGACCTGAAGTTCGCGCTGCGCGGGTTCGCAGAAGTAAAACGCGAACTGGGATTTTAGCGCATCACCAACTCCCGGCTCCCAATCATGCCGACTTCTTGGACTTGCGTCCGGGTAGCGGCACCACTGCCCGGGGAATGGTGGCGACCACACGCGTGCCCGGATGGGCGGGCAGAATCTTCAGCGAGCCGCCCAGGTTGCGCAGGCGCTCCTGCATTCCGGGAATGCCGACACCGTAGCTGGACTGGAATTTGCTGGTGACATCCTTGACCGGTATTCCTTTGCCAGCATCCTTGATCTCCAGGCGCACAAACCGGGGGGTGAAAACCAGACGCACTTGTGCCGTCGGGCTGGCCGAGTGGCGGTGGACGTTCGACAGCGCTTCCTGCAATACGCGGTAGAGGGTCAGTTCCTGCTCTTCCGGGAGCAAATCCACCCGGGATGAGATGTCCTCCCGGATTTCAATGCCGCTGCGCCGGCCAAATTCCCGGGCGTAATAGCGCACCGCCTCAACCAGGCCCAACTCCTTCAAGTGCGGCGGATGCAGCAAGAAGGAGATGGTGCGCACTTCGCGAAGGCATTGTTTAAAAATATCGAGGCTCTCGTCGGCCAGAGTGCGAATACTCTCATCGGCGTGGGCCAACTTCTTTTTCAACTGCGTCAGGCTCAGGAGTTGACCCACCAATTGTTGGGCGACCGAGTCGTGCAATTCCCGGGCAATGCGCCGCCGTTCCTGATCCTCCGAGCGCAACAGGTCTGTGGAGAGTTTGGTCAGCCGCGCTTCGGCCTGCTTGCGTTCGCTGATGTCGCGTACGATCGCCATCATTCCCACCACACTCCCGGTCTTGTCGCGCACCACGGAAGTCAGCAGCTCCACGGGAAACACCTCCCCGTTTTTCCGCCGATATTCCTTTTCGTAAACTTTGGAATGTCCCAACGGCAGGATTTGGCTGGTCACAATTTCCTGCTCACAAGCATGCCATTTTATTGGGGTGATATTCAGGTAGGTCAGGCGCGTCAGTTCCTCCTGGGAGTAACCCAGCAACTCCTCGTAGGCGCGATTGCAGAACTGGATTCGTCCTTGCATGTCCACCTGCACGAAGGCATCCCGCATGCTGTCATATAGAAGCCGGTATTTCTCCTCACTTTCCCGCAACGCCAGGTTGATGGCCTGGAGTTCCGCCGTCCGTTCCCGCACCCGCAATTCCAGTTGCTCGTGGCTCTCCCGCAGGGCCTGCTCGGCTTGTTTGCGTTCAGTAATATCCTCCGCCATCACCAAAACACCTTGCCGTCCATCCGGCAATTGGATCGCGGCTTCCCGCAGCCGGACGGTGCGCAGGCTACCGTCTTTGCGGATATTCAGCACTTCATGTTCAAAGTTCCCCTTCGAAGCCACCGTGGCAAGATGCATGTCTACCAACGCAATCTGCCCCGGCGGAACAAATAACCGCACATTCCGGCCCAGCAGTTCTTTTCGGGAATAACCGGTATCGCGACACAAGGCTTCGTTGGCGTCAAGGATGGTCCCTTGCTGGTCTTCCAGAAGAATACCGCAGGGCGACAGGTCAAAGAAAGCGCGATAGAGCAGGTCCTCTTGCACCAGACCTGCACTCTTATCCGGGCGCACACGATGGCGGCGTTTATTCATCAACGCTTTCAATTCCGGTCATTAAACCTGTGGTTCAACGGTCGTTCGGCAGTATATACCGGTTTTGGAATAAGGATAGGAATTTATTGACTGGCAAAATCACCCCCGCTTGCCGCTGGACGAACCCTCGTTTGCCATCGGCTGGTCAAATGTTTTTGCCAGTAAATATTCATGCCATGTTCGGCCGCTCGGCCTCCTATGTTTATGCCGCTTAATTTTTTTGCTAAAGTATTCCGGTTTCGGAATTTAGTTTTCGGTTTCCGCAAAACGCATTGACGGTGAGCAAATTATCCACCATACGTTTGGTCCATGAAATCGCATTTGCTTTTACATGCGGCGGATTTCGCCGCCAATAAACATCGCCTGCAACGACGCAAAGGGGGGGAGTCGGTTCCGTACATCAATCATCCCATCGCCGTCGCCCGGTTGCTGGCTGAGGTGGCTGGAATCGCGGATGAGGCCATCCTGGCCGCTGCCTTGCTGCATGACACGATTGAAGACACCGGCACCACCCCGGAAGAATTGGAGCGGGAATTCGGCGCGCGAGTGTGCGGGCTGGTGCAGGAGGTTACGGATGATAAATCGCTGCCTCGGGCGACCCGCAAGGCCGCGCAGATCACGCACGCCCCGCATCTGTCTCCCGGCGCCGCAGTCATCAAACTGGCGGATAAAATCACCAATGTCCGGGATATCGCCAGTGCGCCGCCCGAGGGCTGGACTCATGAGCGGTGCGTGGAGTATTTCGACTGGGCGGCCAGGGTGGTGGCGCAATTGCCCAAGGTCAGTCCCGAACTGGATGCGCTGTTCGCCCGGACGCTGGAAGAAAACCGTGGTCGGCTGGGGAAATAATGGCGCTCGTAGGAGCCGCGTTTTCCGAACGCATGACCGGGTGTTCCCAATCGGGGAATGACCCAATGGAAAAATCATCAGGAGCAATATAAAGGTTGCAAAACCGCCCGATTCAAGCAATCTTTTGCCGATTAAACGGCGTCGCCATAGCAAATGATTCCAGGTCTAAATCAGTTTTCGCCAGGCCAAAAGGTCGGGGCGGGGCGTTATTCCCTGATTGAACTGTTGGGGCAGGGGGGTATGGGGGTGGTGTGGCTGGCGCAGGATGAGCGATTGCAGGAGCAAGTCGCCTTAAAATTCCTTCTCCCTTTCGTGCAAAACGATCCCGAGGCGCTGGATAGCCTGCGCCGCGAAACCGCCCGTTCGCACAAATTGGCGCACCCCAATATTATCCGCACGCACGACTTTCATGAGTTCCCTGGGGAAACGCCGTTTATTTCGATGGAGTATGTGTCGGGCAAGACGTTGGATGCCTTGCGCTGGGACAAGCCGGACGGTTTTTTTACGTGGGAGGAGCTGAAACCGCTGGTCCGGCAGTTGTGTGACGCATTGGATTACGCCCATACCGAGGGGGTGGTGCATCGCGATTTGAAACCCGCCAACATGATGCTGGATGGCAAGGGGCGGCTCAAGTTGTCGGATTTTGGCATTGCGGCGGTGTTGAGTGAGTCTGCCGGCCGGATTACTTCGCGTGCCGCCAAAGGGGGGACGGAAATGTACATGAGTCCCCAGCAGGTCAATGGCGACGCTCCTGCGATCACCGACGATATCTACGCCTTGGGCGCTTCCTTGTATCAGTTGCTGACCAGCCAGCCGCCATTTTATACCGGCGTTATCCCTTATCAGGTGATCCATGTTGAGGCGGATTCCCTGCACCAGCGGCTGGATGAATTGGGGTTGCGCAACGATATTCCCCCCACCGTGTCCACCGTGATCATGTCCTGTCTGGCCAAGCAGCCGGGGCAGCGTCCGCGCAGTGCCCGCGAGGTCCTGGTCCAATTAAATTTTGGGAGGAAAACGGCCGATCCGGCCCATCTGATGCTTAAGGTGGAGCCGGTCAATGCTACCGTGATGCTGAATGGACGGTTGCTGGGGTCGCCGGTGCCGGAGTGCATCTCCCTGGAGTCCGGCCAGCATTGCCTGGTGGAAGTTTCGGCGCCCGGCCATGCGAAACGCAGTGAACGCTTTTATGTGACCCCGGGGTTGGAAAAACAATTGAGTATCGCGTTGGTTCAGGAGTCATCCCTGTCAGCTCCGGCACCGGTGCAGCCGCGAAGGGAGCCGGCGGCGTTGCCTGCGCCGAGCCGTCAGCCGCCGCCCAGCCGGTCGCCCACGACTGGGCACAAGTCACCCGGGAGCAGCGAGGGGGCGGGAGCCGCAGTATCACCACCCGCGCCGGGCGTTCGTCCGGGGTTTCAATCGCGCGTTCCGGTGGTGCCCAAGGCGGAACGGCGATCCTCGGGACGTCGTGGTCTCCTGGTGGTTGTACTTTTGGCTCTGGTGCTTGCGGCGGGCTATTTTGGCTGGCAGCAGTTCAATACGGAGCCCGGCCCCGTGACGAATGCCGCGATTGTCACCGGCTCCATCAAGGTCAGCGCCGAACCCGCCAACACCGTGGCGGTGCTGGTCTCGGATAAGGCGAGTGTGACCAATTCCAGCCTGGCCCCGTTCACTTCGTTGGCCCCTGGAACCTATACGTTGACGCTGACTCACCCCACCTGTCTGACCACTCAGTTGGTGGTGAGCCTGAAGAGCAATGAGACGGTGGACCTCGGCGTGATCCGGCTGACTGAAGGACGTGGCAATCTGCTGCTGGATGTCGCGGTGGAGGGCGTCCGGTATGAAATTACCCACCAACTCCGCAAGGAACTGTTTTATCAAGATACCACGGACAACCCCATGGTATTTACGAACCTGCTGGCGGGTCCGTATCAAGTGGTTTTAAAGCGGAAAGGCTGGGCGAATATCACCAGCAATGTGACGGTGGTCCCTGCGCAGGTGGCGGTGTTTAAACCGACTTATAAAGCCGGCAGCCTGCGGATTTCGAGCGGTCCGCAAGGGGTGGAGTACGAACTTTGGAGTAACGATGCGCGGGTGTCGCAACCGGATTTGGACAACGTGCCGCCCGGCCAGTACCAGGTGCGTTTCAAATGGCCCGTTTATGAGTTGTCCCACGAGGTTCCCGTGGTGCTGGCTGAAAATGAAGCCCGCGAGGTGGCGTACCAATTCCCGCATGGTACTGTGGAACTTAGCGCGGATGTGCCCAAGGTGACGTTCTATCTGGATGAACAAGCGGAGAACGCCAAAAACCACTTGGGCGAAGGTTCGGTGACGGCTGTTGTGCCGGCGGGGCCGCACAAGTTTATTGCGAAGGCGGCGCAACGCCCGCAGGTGATTGAAAAAACGGTTGAAATCCAACCGGGAGCCACTGCAACACAGCGCTTTGAATTCAACCCCATCAAACCAACGCAACCGGACCCGGGCGGCAGTAAAATTGAAGTTGATCCGCAAAAAGCAGCCCTGATCCTGAGCCAGTTTGCCAAAACCCAGACGATCTCCGGGGAAATCAACCGCGTGGACTTGGGCAACGGCGTGGAACTGCCGGTCTGCCATATTGCGGCCGGACAATTTCTGATGGGCAGCACCAAGCTGGAACGGGAGTGGGCCGCGCAGGTGACGGGCAACGTGGCCTTTGAAGGCACCGGCGAGCCTCAAGTTACCAGGATCGCGGAAAAGTTTTGGATGGGACAAACCGAGGTGACGGTCGGTCAGTGGCGGCGGTTTGCCCAAGTCGCCGGCTTCAAAACCGATGCCGAAGGCAAGGATACCTCGCGCTGGTTTGACTTGAAGGAACAGAAATGGCTCTGGCTCAAAGGCAGTTGGAAGACGCCGCTGTTTGGCAGCGGTTTTACGCTGCAAGAGAGTCATCCCGCAACCTGCATCAAATGGGGGGAAGCCGTCCGTTACTGCGATTGGTTGACCGAGATGTTGCGCAAAACGGGTCAGTTGCCGCCCAAGCTGGTATGCCGGTTGCCCACCGAGGCCGAATGGGAGTATGCCTGCCGGGGAAACAAACCACGCGCCGACTTCTGGTGGCGTGAGGGCGAGGTCGCCGAGATGAATGTGGCCGGGCGGGAAAGCGTGTGGAAATACGAAGATTGGAATGACCGCTATCCCTGGCTGGCGACCGCGGATGCGGGGGATCGTCGCCGTCAGAATGGCTTTCTGTTGGTGGATATGCTGGGCAATGTGCGGGAATGGTGCCTGGACTCATTCGATAAAAAAGGTGCGCATCCCACGCTCTATACCAGCAACGGCTCGGAACGGGTGGTGCGTGGCGGTTCCTTCGCCGATCCCCGCGCGGATGCGCGTTGCGCCAGCCGGTTTGGAGAAGGCACCGATATTGCCGATTCGCGCATTGGCTTCCGCGTCTGCATTGGTTTGCCGGCGCAGTAATGGTTGATTTTGGCCGGCGCACGGGATACCTTGGCCGCATGAAAGCACGCACATACACTCTGGTCCTTGGCATCGGCCTGGCAGGTTACGGCCTCTGGGCGGCGGAATTACGGTTGGGCATGATCGGGCTCGACACCTCCCATTGTACCGCCTTTACCAGGCTCATTAATGATCCAAAAGACAAGGATCATGTGGCGGGGGGAAAGGTCACCGTCGCCTATAAATGTTTCAGCCCGGATATCGAAAGCAGCGCCAATCGCGTTGAGGGGTATGCCAAACAGCTTCAGGAACAATATCAGGTCAAACTGGTCGGCAGCATCGCCGAATTGCTTCAGGAAGTGGATGGCGTCCTGATTGAAAGTGTGGATGGCCGCCCGCACTTGGAACAAGCCCGGCCAGTGATCCTGGCCAAAAAGCCGCTCTTCATTGACAAGCCGGTCGCCGGCTCGCTCGACGATGCCATTGCCATCTATAAGCTGGCCAAAGAACATGGCACCCCCGTGTTTTCCTCCTCGGCCTATCGGTACTATGACAGCCTGGTCGCGCTTGCCAAAACCAATGTGGGCGTCATCCGCAGCGTGATTTCGTATGGTCCCTGCTCCCTGGAGCCGCATCATCCCGATTTGTTCTGGTACGGCATCCACGCCAGTGAAGCGCTGTTCACGGTGATGGGTCCCGGTTGTGAAAGTGTCGTGCGCACCTCCACCCCGGATACCGAGGTGGTTACCGGCCTTTGGAAAGACGGACGCACCGGCGTCCTCATGGGATTGCGTAACGGCCCCACCCCGCACAAGGTGATCATCTTCGGCAGCAAAGCGGTGGCGGAACAACAAGGCAGCGGCACCTATGCGCCCCTGGTGCGTGAAATCATGAAATTCATGCAAACCGGTGTCGCCCCGGTGTCGCCCGCGGAAACGCTGGAATTATTTGGGTTCATGGCGGCGGCGGATGAGAGCAAACGGCAGGGCGGGGCACCGGTGAAAATCAAGCCGGTTGCAAACCCATAAGAATGCAGGTTCGCAGGTTCCGTAAACAGACGGCAACCAATAGCAGGCGAAATGCCAACTATTTGCGTGGCGCAAACAGCGCCGAAAAAGGTGCATGAAAGTCAGCTTTTTAGAGAATAGTAAGACAACAACCACTTATTGCCTTGCTGCTCTGTGTTTGGTGGCTGCATTTGGTTGTACTCCAACTGATCCCATTGACCAGGTAGTAAAGATGGAATCGAAAAATCCGGGTTTCAGGCGAGGTATGTATTTCAGGGGATTCCGTACCACTAATCAACTATCTCTAGAGGTTGTGGCTGCAAAAGCGGTTGGAGCGTCGTTGACAAACATTGTCCTGTTGGAAAAGAGACAAGTGTTTATTCCTATGAAGGGCTTTGAGCACGTTCCAGGCATCAATGATTATACTGCAGTGCTATTGAAGAATGGATCAAAAAGAATTGTTCTTCTCTTGCAAAATAATCCAGGTTCGCAAAGTTGGTCATACAGAAGTTATAAAGCGGAATGACTAACAATATCGGACGGCAACCAATACGGAGATTGCTGCAATGTGTAATAAAGGGGTCACCCATAGTATTGATTCCGGTGAATTGCAGGGGGTTTTTCAGCAGGTTTTTTGGACGGCTAAACC
>JBAXGN010000189.1 GCA_037139415.1 Verrucomicrobiota bacterium
TGCTGCGGTCGAAAGTTTGAGGATGTGAGCGTTGTTATAACTTAACATAGTAATAATAGCAAGTCGTCTTGCGGGGCAACTGACAGGGCTTCCCGAATATTGTCGGGCAATCGCGACGGTAAACCTTTGAGACTGAAAATGGCGGTGCCAAAGGCAAAAGAGATCGCCAAGGCGGTAACCGCAAACCTAAAGATACTTTTCCGGTTGCCGCATACGCTTTTTTGACGGAATGGGGTTTCGATAAAACGCCATGAGAGAATTGCGAGAATAAGACCTAAAGCGACCATCGCTATCCGGTAACCGAACGCACATGGTTCCCCTGCCAAATAGTATTTGCTAAAGGCGAAGATCGGCCAGTGCCAGAGGTAGAGGGAGTAAGAGATGAGCCCTACGAATACAACCGCACGGGTTGCGAGAAACCGGCCCAAACTGGTTGGTGGGGAATCCCCTGCCAATCGGTTGTTACTCCATACAATGAGAGCAGTCCCAAGACATGGCGGCAGGGCCGCCAAGCCCGGGAACGGCGTTGTATCCGTATAAAAGAAGCAGGCAAACAATATGCCTGCGAGCCCGAGGTAGGAGGCAGATTCTCGGGTTAAACGATGCCTTATAATCCAACTGGACGGAAAAATGGCCAACGCTGAGCCGAGGAGAAGTTCCCAAGCTCGGGTGGGTAGCAGATAGAAGGCTGCAGACCTATGGTGTGCCACACCATAAACGCTAACGAGAAAACTGGCCAATATGCCAGTGCTAAAAATAGCCAGAAGCATACGCCGAGTTCGCAGCCCAGGAAACCGGAATATGGCAGCGAGAGTCAGCGGGACAATCATGTAAAACTGTTCCTCAACCGCCAAAGACCAAGTGTGGAGCAGCGGCATTTCGTCAGCAGTCCCGGCAGTAAAATATCCGCCGACAGGTGTTAACCAAAAATGAATATTGGCACCGAAAACGGACTGGCAAGCTGCGGATTTTCCAAGGGCCACGTAATCTTTGGGTAGCAAGAGAAACCATCCGGCAATTAAGGTCGCCAGCACTACGGTAACCAGTGCTGGAATGATACGACGCGCGCGTCGTTCCCAGAAATTGGCAAGCGTAAATTTCCCTTGCTGCAAATCATTGATGATCAATGAGGTGATCAGATAGCCGGAGATGACAAAAAAGACATCCACGCCGATGTAGCCGCCCGGCAAACCAAGTCCTGAGTGGAAAAGCACCACTGCTAACACGGCAATCGCACGTAGTCCGTCCACTTCGGGCCGATAGCGAAAGTTCTGAATGAGTGGGACCATAATATGCGTTATGTTTACAGTGAACCAATGATTGTCGGACAGGCGGGAGCTGCGGTCAAGCTATGGTGCGACGATGGTACTGAGATAAAGTACCTCGAAAACGTTTTTGACAGTGCTACCGAGCCATATCAAACGCCGCCCTCCGAAAACTGTACGACCAAAATTCATGGCGGACAGGGTAAATTTTCACCTCGTCGCTAGCAAGTCTTAATTCTGACAGTCGAAATTAACTGTAATTGCATACGTCAAAAGTGTCGGCTTACGGGCACCGCGCCAGTGACGCCTAAAATAATAATGGGACGGAACCGCAGCGCCCAGTGCAAGCCGAGGGTTAAACACCCGGATCGCCTCAATCCTATTCCCCACCAGCGCAAAAATGGCGCTTGAGTATTTGCCTCTTTCTGGTTGGCTACGCGCGTGCCTTTATGGTGCCAAAACTATGAAAATTACCCGTTATAAACTGATCGTGGATTCCAAGGATGACCTGGAGACCGCTGTGAATAAACTCATTGCCGAAGGTTGGCAGCCGCATGGCGCACCGGTGGTGTGTTCGCAGGACCGCCCGTACGAATTGTGCCAGGCGCTGATCCAAGTGGAGCCGGCATCGTAAGCCGCCCCAGCTTGTTCTGCGGGCAGTAATGCCGGGCTACGAACGCCGACATGATGATTGGCTTAAGCGAGTTAAGTTGTCCTGCTAAATTCGATATGCGAACGCCGAAATCCAAAATAAATCCGAAGAACGAGGGGCGCAGCAATTGCTCCCGTCCGGTTGGATTCGGAATTCGGCTTTCGGCATTCTTTCGGAATTCGGAATTCGGAATTCGGATTTTCTCGGGCGTAGTGCTGCTGTTGGGGGCGGTTGTGCTCACTGGCTGCACTTCGTTATCATCACGAGTTGTCACTGATCCGGCTCCTGCTGTGGCCAGGCTTAAGGCGGGGGCAAGTCTTAAGCAGGAAGTGGACCTGCTGGCGCAACCGTTGGTAGATAGCGGGGAAGTCATGGGGTTGGCGGTGGGAACTGTAACTCCGTCTGGTGGCCCGCAGGTCTTCGGTTATGGTCGCACGGGCCTCACCAATAATCCTGTGCTGCCGGACGGCAAGACCATTTTTCAAATTGGTTCCCTATCAAAATTATTTGTCGCCTCGTTATTGGCGGTGTTGGTAGAGGAAGGGACGTTGCGCTATGAAGACACGGTACGCGACATTTTGCCGCCCGAGGTCAAAATCAACCCGGAAACGGGGAAGTTGACGCTGTATGAATTGGTCACCCATACCGGAGGATTGCCGCGCGAGCCGGTCTGTCTGGCTCAGTTGAGCGATTTCATCCGCTTTTTGTTCACGGGTCATAACTTGTACACGTATATTGACAAGCGCCGGCTCTATCTCTATTTGCGGAACGGGCATCCCAAGCCCAATCCGGAGCGCCTCTCGCTCTATTCCAACTTCGGGGTGGGGATGCTGGCGCACTTGATTGAGGTGAAAACGGGACGGTCATTCCCGGAACTGCTTGAAGAAAAAATCTGCCGCCCGTTAAATTTGCGTGATACCGGTTTTGTCTTGAACGCGGAACAACAACGGCGTTTGGCGAAGGGGCACGCGGGGGATCAACCGCGCTTCCTGCGGCGGCAAACGCCCCTCAAACCATGGGATATGGGCGAGATCATGCGAGCCTCCGGGGCCATGTATTCCACGCCGGACGACATGCTGGTGTTTGTCCAGTCCCATTTGGGGCTGCGACATCTGCCCTTGGATCGCATTCTGAGCACCACGCAACGGGTCCAATGTCAGGCGCCGGATGAGCCGGTGGCGTTTGGCTGGCGGGTGAATGAATTCGAGGCGGGGCGGGTGAAGATTACCTATATCCATGGCATGGTGGCCGGCTACACCGCGTATATGGGCATGGATACGGAGCGGGGGGTGGCAGTGGTGGTGCTCAGCAACACGTTTAACTGGAATGAAAAAGTCGGGCATAATTTGATGCTGCGGTTGTCGGAAGCGTTGGATCCGAAGGATGCTGACAAAAGCATCCCATCTCCTCGTGCCAATTTGGCTCCATAAGATCTTTGGCCTATGCGAATCAAATTCATGCCACAGCGACCCACTCGGTTACTCGTTCTTTTCGGGGTATTGCTTCTGATCGTGGCTGGGGAATGGTGGTATCGGCGTTGGCATCCGGTTATTACCCGGGCAACGGCGCATTATTTGATTCAGTCGAGCGCCACGCCTGAGCAGACCAGCGAGGTGGCTGCGACGGTGGAGGTTTTTTACGGCGCTTATGTGAAATTGTTCAGCGATTTCACGCACAATCGCCTGCACGAAAAGCTGCGGCTGAATTTGTATAAGGACCGGCAGGAGTTCAGGCGGTGCAATCGTGGGGTAGGCTGGGCGGAGGCGTTTTACGTGAAACCCGTGTGCCACGCCTATTATTCGCAGCAAGAAGTGAATTCATACCATTGGATGGCGCATGAGGCGGTGCATCAGTTGAACCGGGAGGTGGCCGGATTGGATTTGCCGCTTTGGCTGGATGAAGGCGCCGCCACTTATTTCAGCACCAGCGTGCTGCGCAAGGGTGTGCTTGAGCCTGGCCGCATTGATCGCTTCACGTATCCCATTTGGTGGCTGGGAAAGCTTGCCTTAAGTGGCGACCTGCAGCGGGACATTGCCACGACCAACTTCATCCCACTTCACGTTATCATCACTGGCAAGGGTGGACCAGATAAGGACGAACAGTTTAATCTCTACTATATGCACTGGTGGGGCCTGACGCACTTTCTGCTGCACTATGAAAATGCCAAATACCGGGAAGGGTACTTCAAGGTAGTGCGGGATGGGGGAACGCCGCAAAGTGTTGAAAAGAACCTTGGCCCCATCGAACGAGTACAGTCGGAGTGGTACGTTTATTTCCGTAAATGCGCGGCGGAATATCGGTAAAGCCGATATAAGCAAGTCACCTGGTTATGGTAAGGATGCCGCAGGATCGTGAATTATTGGATCACGCAAGGTGGTTGTATCAGCGAGATGCCACAAATTCTTCAACCGAAAGACCAATGTCTCTGGCGATTTGCCGCAACAGCGGGGGAGCTATATCACGGCCTTTGTGCAATGGGACGGTTGTGCCGCGACCATCCGCACGGCGGTATTGTATATGAGAACCGCGCTGACGTACCGCAACGAAACCCAACCGCTCCAGCATGCGGCAGACCTCTCCGGGTTTAAGGACAGGAATAGTTCCCATGGCTAGGCCACTGCCACGCTTTGAGTACCCAGAAACTCCGCTTCCAAGCGCGGTTCACCATCCTCCAGCAGCATCGCAATCACTTCTTGCAGGTTGGCATTGAGTTCATCCAGCGACTCAGCCTGGGTGTGCGCGCCAGGAAAACCCGGTACGTACCCGACGAGTAACCCCGTGACCGGATCGCGTTCCACAACTGCCATGAACGTTTTCATGGCTCTACTATTTCACACGGCGTAGGAAAGTCAATTCAAACGCGCACGGTGCTCAAATCAGTTTTAAATTCGGATTGAGTATTTCCCGATTCCCTTTCATAAACACCTGCCATGAACATGATACGGATGCAATGGATGCCGGTTTCAATGGTTGTCGCGGTGGCTGCCATGGTGGCAGTGCCGGCTTTTGCCCAAGCCCCGGCGATGTCTGCCATCCCCGGCACAGCCCGGGTGGCTTTGCCGTTGCCGTTGCGGGGCGGGGAAGTGACCGCCCGAAGTTCGTATGATCCACGGGTGCGCCAATATATTATTCCGGCGCGTGTCGTGTGGACCTCGCCGATGGAGCAGTGCCGGGTGGAGACTCCGACCAACCTGCTTCTCAAAGGTAGCGGACAGGTAGCCGTAGCGCATACCGCCGGGTGTACGTTGAAACATCAAGGCCAAGCCCCGGGCATACTGCTCGATTTTGGCCGCGAATTGCAGGGTGGCATCCAGATTGCCGTGGAAGGCAGCACCAAGAACAAGCCGGTGCAACTCCGCGTGCGCTTTGGCGAATCCGCCAGTGAAGCGATGAGCGAATTAGGCGATAAAAACACCACCAACGACCATGCCGTGCGCGATCAAACGTGTCTCGTGCCGTGGCTCGGCACGCATGAAATCGGCAACACCGGTTTCCGCTTTGTCCGGATTGATTTGGTGACGCCGCATTCACAGGTGTTGATCAAATCCGTGCGCGCGGTGTTCCTTTATCGCGATCTTGAGTATAAAGGTTCCTTCCGTTGCAATGACGAGCGACTGAATCAAATCTGGAACACTGGCGCGTACACGGTGCATTTGAACATGCAGGATTACGTCTGGGACGGTATCAAGCGCGACCGCCTGGTCTGGATCGGCGATATGCATCCCGAAACCATGACCATCAGTTCGGTCTTTGGTGATTGCGCGGTGGTGCGCGCCAGCCTGGACCTGGTCCGTGATGAAACGCCGGCGGGCAAATGGATGAACGGCATCAGCGCCTATTCCATGTGGTGGGTGTTGATTCATCACAGTTGGTACCAGTTCAATGGCAACCTGACCTACCTGGAACAACAGCGGGATGCGCTTAAGACATTACTGCAACAGTTGCTTCAATATGTCGGCACGGATAACCAGGAAAAACTGCCACCCTGGCGGTTTCTCGATTGGCCATCCAGCGAGGATAAACCGGCCATTCACGCCGGGCTGCATTCGCTGCTGGTGTTGACGTTGCAGAACGGGGCGGAACTATGCGGTGCCCTCAAGGAAAGCGCGGTCCGCCAGCAATGTCTTGCGGCGGTTGAGAACCTCAAAAAGCACGTGCCCGAACCGGGTAACAGCAAACAGGCGGCGGCGCTGATGGCCCTTGCCGGGCTGGGCGATCCGCAAAAACTGAATCGGGAAGTGCTGGCGGTGGATGGCGCCAAACGCATGTCCACGTTTTACGGCTACTACGTCCTGCAAGCGCGCGCCAAGGCCGGGGATTACCAGGGCTGCCTGGATGTCATTCGCACGTATTGGGGGGCGATGCTTGACTTGGGAGCCACCACCTTCTGGGAGGATTTTGACCTGGACTGGACCAATAACGCTGGACGTATTGATGAACTGGTCCCCGAGGGTAAAAAGGATGTTCATGGCGACTACGGCAACTACTGCTACAAGGGCTTTCGCCACAGCCTGTGCCATGGTTGGGCGTCGGGTCCCACTCCGTGGCTCAGTGAACACGTGCTGGGTGTCCAAGTGTTGGAACCCGGCTGCAAAACCGTCCGTATTGATCCGCACTTGGGCGACCTCCAATGGGTGGAAGGCACTTTCCCCACCCCCCAAGGCATTATCAAATTGCGCCACGAAAAACTACCCAACGGTAAAATCAAGTCCAAGGTGGATGCCCCGCCTGGCATCAAAATTCAGCAATAGGTTGTTGGATATGGTTTACGGATGATAAAATGACATGCTCGGGCATTTTATCATGATAAAGTTACACGCCTTGGTAGATTATCAGCTATCCGGCTCCTTGGGTAATTTTCACACGGCCACATGTTTACCACCCCATTTCGTTCCTCAGATTTTTCTGCAAAATTCCCCCTATAAACACAGGCTCAATTTTCCTTGAATCCGTCTGGCCCTACCGCCACCCTTGACCCAGGAATATTTTACTATGGCATATCGAGCATGGTTTCAATGCATTAACGCGCAATGCGGGTGTAAATACCCGCTGAATCAGGTCATTTACCGCTGCGAGAAGTGCGAGTCGCTGTTGGAAGTGACGCACGACATCAAGGCGCTGCGGCGCCGCAGTCCGCAGGCCTGGATGAAGCTGTTTGATGAACGCTACCGTTCCACCCAGTGGCCCTACGGCTCGGGCATCTGGGGCAAGCAGGAATGGGTGCTGCCGGAGATTGAAGATAAAAACGTGGTCTCCCTGTACGAGGGGGGGACGAATCTGTTCTGGGCGGAGCGTTTCGGCAAGCTGATCGGCGTGCCGGACCTGTGGATCAAGCTGTGCGGCAATACCCACAGCGGATCATTCAAGGATCTCGGCATGACGGTGCTGGTTTCGCAGGTGAAGCAGATGATCTCCGAAGGCGCGCCCATCAAAGCCGTCGCCTGCGCCTCCACGGGCGATACTTCTGCTGCGCTGGCCACTTATTGCGCCGCCGCCGGCATCCAATCCATCGTGCTGCTGCCGAAGGGGAAAATATCCATCGCGCAGCTCGTCCAACCCATCGCGAACGGCGCCTTGGTGCTTTCGCTCGATACGGACTTCGACGGTTGCATGAAAGTCGTCCAGGAGATCACCAAGGACGAAACCATCTACCTGGCGAACTCGATGAACTCCCTGCGCGTGGAGGGACAGAAGACCGTCGGCATCGAAATCGTGCAGCAGTTCGATTGGGAAGTGCCGGACGTCATCATCATCCCCGGCGGCAACCTGGGCAATGTTTCGGCGCTGGGGAACGGCCTGCTGATGATGCGCGACCTGGGCCTGATCGCCAAACTGCCGCGCATCGTCGTCGCGCAGGCGGAACGCGCCAACCCGTTGTATCGCGCCTATAAAACCGGCTTTGAGAAGTTCGAGCCGATGCAGGCGCAGAAAACCCTGGCCAGCGCCATCCAGATTGGCAACCCCGTCAGCTACGAGAAAGCCGTGCGCGCCTTGAAAGCCTTTGACGGCATCGTGGAACAGGCCACGGAAGAGGAATTGGCCGACGCCTCGGCGCTGGGCGATCTCACCGGCATGTTTAACTGCCCGCACACCGGCGTGGCGCTTGCGGCGCTCATCAAGTTATTGAAGGCCGGCAAAATTGATAAATCCGAACGCGTCGTGGTGGTCTCCACCGCGCACGGACTGAAATTCGCGGACTTCAAGGTGCGGTATCATGAGCAGAAGATGGACTTTGGCTGCCGTTATGCCAACAAACCCATTGAACTGCCGCCGCGCGTGGACGCCGTCAAAGCGGCGCTCAAAGACGCGTTGAAAAAAGTCAAGACGCTGAAGGTTTAGCGGCCGGCTCAGTATTTCAGCACTTTGGTCTCCCCCCGCTTCAGCGGCAGCGTGAGCTTGGGGCCATTCCCTGCTTTTGCGCCCGTCAGGACGTCCAGGATGACGCCGGAATGCCCGGTGTCAATGGTCACCGGGCCATCTTCGGCGGCGTGCAGGGCAATAAACGGGCCGTTGGCGTAAATATTGCAATCGGTCTCGGTGAACAGGTGAACCCCGGCCTGGCGCGCCGCCAGGCGCAGCAGCTCCGAGGTTAAGCCCGGCGCGCCCGCAAAAATCGAAATCCCCCCGGGGGTGCGCCGCATCGCCACCGCGGCGGAGCCATCCGGATACGTGGCCAGCACTTCCGAAGGGCTCGCATCTGCTGCCAACAGCGGTAGGACTGATTTCTCGACACCAAACGCCTTTTCCATTCCCAACCGCTTGCCAGCCTCCGTCGGCGTCGCCTTCCCCTTGTCCGGAGTCACTTTCTTCAAGGTGAATCCGGTCAATTCCCGCGCGGCCTCGAGATGAATGCGATCGCCTTCAAAATATCCGGGAGCATAACACCAGAGCCGCGTCGCGCCATGCGTGGCGCTCAAAAGCTTCACGCGCTCTGCGGCGGTCAGGCTCCAGGCGTTCAGGAACACATACAGTTTGGCGTGAACGCGCCCCGCCAGCACATCGTCCAGCAGATACTGACCGTACGGCGCGCCCATTCGCCCCAGTGGCGCGCGCACCTCGTAAATGCCCGGTCGGGTGACCGAAGTTCCACCGGCCGCCACGCGCAACATGCTCCGCTCATCAATGATGGCCGCAATGCCCGGTTTAAACGGCGTCGGCTGTTTCAGCAGCGGTTCATCCAACGCGGCCAGTCGTTGCATTTCCCGCCACATGCGCGCATCGTTGAACCAGCCACTGGAACCCAAATCCATCCACCACGTGCCGAAATTTCGCAGGGCTTCCTGGGCCACGTTGCGGATCAGCTCCGCATTGGTCTCTTCGATCGTGGCGACGTGCTGCATCCAGCCGGGTTGGTTGCCGGTGGCCAGGTAGGTATGCGTGTCATCCTCATTCAGCCACAGCTTTCCCGTCAGCGCCACGCTCTCCGCCGCCGTCATCGAGGGCGCGCTCTGGCCCAGGCCGCGGTCGAAATAGGAGATGGGCGAACACAGCACATCAATGTCCGGCGAATTCAGCGCCCGGCGCAACGCGTAATGCCCGGCGGTGGACGGCCCGTTCGACACGGCGGCGAATTCAAAAACATACCCGTAGAAAAAGACGACCAGCTTTTTGCCGGCGGACGCCTGGCGCGCGGCCCGGGCCAGTTCGCACACGCAATCGGCCATCGCCTCCTGCTGAAACTCCGCCCAGTCCGTCAACGCCCGTTCATTGGCGGGATCGCGGAATACGCCGGCGGGCGCGGCATGGCGCGCCACCGCCGTGGGAACACTGGCGGAAGCGAGGGTCACCGCGCCATCACTCCATGACTGGCGCAACGCCGTATCGTTGGCATACCGCTGTTTGAGCCACAGTCGCCAGGCTGTCAGATCAGCCGGGGCATAACCGTTAAGCGGACGTTTCCAGGTGTCCTGATAAAACCATTCGCCGGTATTCTGCCCGCATGGATGATACCCCGCCACGTGATTGCCAAACTTGTCCTCCAGATGTCGCACCAGTGCCGCCAGGCGTTCCGCCGCGTCGTGCCGATATTGCGGCGAGGCCACCACGGTATCTTCGCGACGCCCGTCTTCCCATTGCATCACGTCGTCAGGATGCGCCGCGCGCCACCAGGCGGGGGCCGCCATGCCCATGCGCGGTATCAGCAGGGCGTTGGGATTGGCGCGCAAAACCTGTTCACACGCGGCATCCACGTTGGCCCAATCCTCCGGCTTGCCGGGGGCCGGCCACGGCATGCCGATGGGAAAGCTCACGAAATTCACCCCTGCCTGCGCCGCCAGTTTGATCTGCTCCTCGAAACAACCGGGCGGCCCGCCCAATCGCGTGAACGTGGTTCCCGGCTGATAAAACTCCACCTTAATATTGCGGGCCGGCTCGGACTTTACCCAAAGGCGAGTCCGATAACGATGACCTTGGATGATTTTGAGGCGGGGCTGATGGTAAACATGAAAGTCCGGCCAATGTCCGTCCGCCGGCGCTTTGAGTTTCACCTGCAACGCGGCGGAACCATTACGGCCAAGACCTGGGACTACCGCGATGGTCCCCACGGTATTCTTGGCGTCAAACGGCCAGTATGTCCAATCCCGCTTGAAGCTCGCCATCCCCCCCTCAAAATCGCAGCGCGGCATGGTTTCACTGGCGTCATCCAGGTCAGTCACCTGAATGTCATCCAGATAAACATCGCCCGGCGTTTGCCCGAACCGCAGATGCATGGTGCCATTATTCGCGCTGCCGGTGGCGATAAACTCAAAACTGATCTCCTGCCATGACGGAGTGGTGGCCATGGGCTTGGAGCCCGGCCCGCCCCAGAACATGCGGGCGCGCACCGGTTCACCATTGACAACCAGTCGCGGCGCGCCCCCGGCGGGGTCCACCCGCACCGTCAACGCGGACGCCTGGCCAATCAAAGCGGCCACGCCAAATCCTACCATGCTTCTGAAAATACGTGCGGTCATGCGGATGAGGATAGGCATCCCCGGCCAACAGTGGAAGCCGAAACCAAGCGACGTTGCGGCAAAAGGTGAGGCTTTGCTGAATTCTGGATCAAACCAAAGGGAGGTACTGTGGGTTCTGGTACAGCAGAAAAACTGACGCCTATCTGGTCTGGCTGAACCGGCCCAATGGCGGTTGAGTGCGTTTCAGCTTCAAAGAATCTGGCGGAACGCCGTGGGCCACAGTTGCGTCGCCGCTGGGTGCTTTACCCGGCAGCTTGCAATTTGGGCTGAACGAGGCGGAGGAATTGGTCGTGTGCCTCGGGGTTGGTCAAGCTGCGCCTGGGCAGCCAGAAAAGCAAAAGCGGTGTGGTTTGGACGGCGACAATGCCCTGAAAATTGGCGGGTTTCTGCACGTTCCCGGCGGGCGGTGGCGGGCGGAGCCAGAGGACAAAGCCGTGCGGCGTCTGCATCACCCGTTCCACTTCGTCCCAGGTTTTTTCCATCCGCCCCGGCGCGGCATCCGGCGTGGCGCGGCTGATATGGGTGAAGCCCCCCGCATGGAACTCGAAGCGTTCTTCCCGGTCTGCCACGGAAGTTGTTTCCCGATTTCGGGGCTTCATGAGGTACAAGAGCCGGGGAAAACGCAGGACCAGCAAAATCAGCACGGGTATGCTGACCGTCAACAGGATGACCGCCACGCAACTCACCACCACGGATGGTCGCCAGCCATCGGCGACAATGGTCGCAGCGGAGACAAGCACGCCGATGACCAGCAGCAGCACGATCATCCGGCGGAGCTTCAGCCGCACCGCGTCCGTGCCGGTAAACGCGGTGTGCGCGTGGATCATTTGAACAACGTGATCCTGGTCTTCGGGCGTCCAGCGATATTGCGCGATGATGGGGGCATTCATAAAGCGATTGTCGCTCATTTGTCTTTCTGGCCGCGATGTTATGCCTTCGCCCAAGGCCGTCAAATTCATTTTATCCGCGGCTAAACCCGCTGCCGGCTGGCGCCTGCCAATTATTGAGGATTGCTTTCCCGGGGGCGCGCATTGCATCCTAGCGCCCCGATGGCTGGTCCATACACATCCGCAACCGCAAGCGAAGCAATGACCCTCCCCGAAACGCCGGGGCAGGGGCGGCGGCGCCATTCCCATTATGCCTGATCCCAATCGCCGCCCTGAGGTTCCATCCCGCAATGACCCGCTGCCCATCTGGGAAATCCATGCCCAGGTGCTGGACACGTTGACGCGCGGCAACCGCCTGGTGCTCGTGGCCCCGACCGGCTCCGGCAAAACCACGCAGGTGCCGCAGATGCTGCTGGACGCCGGGCTGGCGGGCGGTGCGGACCGCAAGATCGTGGTGCTGCAACCGCGCCGGGTGGCTGCGCGCACCGTGGCGGCCCGCGTGGCGTGGGAGCGCGGCGTGAAGCTCGGCCAGGAGGTCGGCTACCAGGTGCGCTTCGACGACCAGACCGGCGTGGGGACGCGCATCTGCTTCATCACCGAGGGCATCCTGCTGCGCTGGCTCCAGGATGATCCCACGCTCGCGGATGTCGGCATCCTGCTGTTCGATGAATTTCACGAGCGCAATCTCCTGAGCGATGTGGCGCTGGCGCTGGCGCGCCAGATGCAGGAAACCACGCGCCCGGATTTGAAGCTCGCCGTCATGTCCGCCACGCTCGACGCCGAGCCCGTCGCGGCGTACCTGGACGATTGCCCCATCCTGATTTCCGAGGGCCAGAGCTGGCCGGTGGAGACGCGCTTCCTGGATCTGCTGGACGAGCGCCCGGTGTGCGATCAGGCGGCGGACGTCGTCGAGCGCATCGTCAACGCCGGGGAGCCGGGCGACATCCTGGTCTTCATGCCGGGCATGGGGGAAATCAACGCCACGATCCGCGCGATCGGTGCGGCCCGGCTGGATGAGCCGGTGGCGCTGCTGGCGCTGCACGGGGATTTGCCGCCGGAAGATCAGGACCTCGCGTTCGCCAGGCACCCGCGCCGCAAAGTCGTCGTCGCCACCAACGTCGCCGAAACCTCCGTGACCATTGACGGCATCCGGCACGTGGTGGACAGCGGGCAGGCGCGCGTGGCGCGGTACGATGCCGAGCGCGGCATCGGCACCCTGACCATCGAGCCGATCAGCCGCGCCTCCGCCGATCAGCGCAAGGGCCGGGCGGGGCGCACCGCCCCCGGCACCTGCCACCGGCTCTGGACCGAGAGCGGGCACCTGAACCGGCCGGACCGCAACACGCCGGAAATCCAGCGCAGCGACCTGGCGGAAGTCGTCCTGCTGCTCCACTCCCTGGGCATCCGGCGCGCCGTGGAATTCAACTGGCTGGACCGCCCCGATCCGCAGGCCGTGGAGCGGGCCGAGCAACTCTTGCTGGCGCTGGGCGCCCTGCAGACCGTCGCGGAAGCCGCCCCGGCGGGCCCGGCCGGTCCGCGCCGCTCGCCGCCCTCCACGCTCACGCCGCTGGGGCGGCGGATGCTGCGGCTGCCGATGCATCCGCGCTACTCGCGCATGCTGCTGGAGGCCGCCCAATACGATTGCGTGCCCATGGCCGCGCTGTGCGCCGCGCTCGTCAGCGGGCGCGATCTGCTCATGCGCCTGGGGCGGGATGACACCCACATCGCCGAGGCGCGCGAACTCTTCGAGGCCAGCGCCCTCTCCGATTTCTTCACGCTCATGCGCGCCTACCAGTTCGCCAAGAACCGCGGCTTCAACGTCGAGGCCTGCCGCCGCTACGGCATCCACGCGCAGACCGCCCGGCAGGTCGAGCAGACCTTCGACCAGATCCTCCAGATCGCCGAGCGGGAGAAACTCGTCGCCCGGCCCGCGCTCAAGGACCTCGACGCCCCGGAGCCGCCCGAACCGCCGCGCGCCAAGTCCGCCCCCATCCCGGATGAGCCGCTGCTCCGCTGCCTGCTGGCGGGGTTTGCCGACCAGCTCTGCATCCGGCGCGATATCGGCACCCTGGAATGCGACATGACCGAGGGCCGCACCGGCACCCTCATGCGCGAGAGCGTCGTGCAGAACGCCACTCTCTTCGTCGCCGCCTCCCTGCGCGAAGTCAGCGGGCGCAGCTCCGGCCCGCGCACCCTGCTGGGGCTGGCCACCGTCGTGAAGCGCGAATGGGTGCAGGAAATGTTTCCCGCCCTCGTCACCGCCCGCGTCGAGCACCTCTTTGACCGCACCCACCGCCGCGTCGCCGCCGTCAAGCTCATCCGGTTCCAGGACCTGGTGATCCACCACGAGCACCAGGCCGAGGCGGACCCCGCCGCCGCCGGGCGCTGCCTGGCCGAGGCCTTTGCCAAGGGCTGGTACGAGCTGCCGCTGCTCAACCACGCCCTTAAACAATTCATCGCCCGCGTCAACCTCGTCTGCACCGCGCTGCCGGACCTGGACTTCCCGCCCCTGGACGCGGCGGGCCTCACCGCCTGCCTGGCGCGGGCGTTCCATGGCGTCACCACCGTCAAGGAGGCGCAGACCCTCCACCTGCGCGAGGCCTTCCAGCAGCACCTCGCCCGGGAACAGCTCGCCTGGCTCGATGAACTCCTGCCGCTGACCCTCGCCTGGCCGGACGACCGCGCCCACAAGCTCCTCTACACCGAGGGCGACCCGGCGGAGGACGAACCGCCCGGCGTGGAACTCCAGATGAAGCTGCACGAATGCTTTGCGCGCAAGGACCACCCGTGCCTCGGCGAAGGCCGCGTGCCGGTGAAACTCTGGCTCTGTACCCCGGACGGCAAACGCCTGGAAGCCACCCGCGATTGGCCCGCCTTCCGCGCCAACCAATACCCCAAGCACCGCCGCGCCTTGCAGCAGAAATATCCCGGCAACACCTGGGTGTGAGTCGCGCGGTTTTCGCATTGACCAGCGAGGCCTTTTTGGGGATGGTCAGCACCATGATAGCAATCTGGCTACCGGAAACCATGAATGAAAGGTTTGTTCGTTAACACTGTTGGGCCGCATGCGCACGCAACTCCAAATCGGTGGCTACAAGATTGAGTTTGACCGCGACGCGACTGCCGCGTGTTATGCTGATGTCGACATTCCCGGCCCAGAGGGTTGTGGTTGTGCTGACTGCCGCAATTGGATTGCCGGTCGTGTCCAAGTCGTGACATCGGAGTTGCGGCATTTGCTCTCACAGTTTGGCATACCCGCTGACGGTGAGATTGAGGTCTGGGAGTGCCCAGGTTTGTCACGCCCGCATCTTTACGGAGGTTGGTATTTCATCATTGGCAGTATTGTCAGCGGCGAGCCAGACCATGAGTTCACGGTCGGCAACTTTCGGCTTTCATTCACTTCTTTCCGCTCATTTTCCGTTTCAGCGTTCGAAGGGCAGGAGGTTTGTGAGTTGCACTTCTACACCGAGATTGACACATATTTGCCAGACGCCGATTATGCATCACCACCAAGACCAAAGACTCACAGTGAGACCGGAACGGTCTAACATGCGCTGCAGCGAACGGCGATGGGCAATCGCTCATTTTTCGCATTAACCCCATAACAACACCTCCAGAATTGTTCGGAGGCATTCCTTCAATCTCTCTGGCACACCCTTCAGGGTGCCGGTCGCTGTCTGCGGCTTTCCGGTGGTCGCGCTCCGTGCCCCGCGCGACCGACCGGCTTCATCCTGCCAATCCTCCGGATTGAGGGAATCCCATCCAGCGCTGGGTTGGAGTCCGCTGACGCAATCCGCTTTGGGATTGCCGGGCTGAGCAGGGCTTATCCCGTAGGGATAACGGCACGGGAGGCCAGGGTTGGTTGCGGGGGCAGGGGGCGCAACCTACCCTTATATGTTCCCTGCGATGAATTTGATCACAAGCGTC
>JBAXGN010000190.1 GCA_037139415.1 Verrucomicrobiota bacterium
AAGCCTTCCGCGACACCTGGCGCGACGGCATCCACAGCTACCTCACCTACCTGCGTGATCGGCTCACCGTCGCCCGCGACCTCCTCACCGATTCCGGATCCATCTTTGTGCAGATCGGCGAGGAAAATGTTCACCGCGTCCGTGGGTTGATGGATGAAGTCTTTGGGGATGAGAACTTCGTAACACAAATCAGCGTGCGGAAAACAGCGTCCCCAAGCAGAGCGCTCGATGACGCCTTTTATTACCTTGTCTGGTTTGCAAAGGACGTGTCGCGAATCAAATATCGTCAAGCGTGGTCTCAACGATCGAAGGCGGATTGGGTTTTGAATGTTCCAAAAAATTCGTGGGGCATCGTAGAGCCGAGTGGCACGATTCGGAACCTGACGACGGATGAGCGGCATAACCCTCGGCTAATCCCAGATGAGGTTGGGCTCTATGCACTCTCAAAGCTAACCTCCGCAGGCCCTTCAAAAGAAGAACAAGAATTCAAGTTCGAGGGCCGCACTCTGGTTCCTCCGAAAAACACACATTGGAAGACGACACGCGAGGGTATGATACGGCTGACTAGGGCCAATCGAATTGAATCGAGGGGTGGTCCGCCCTGGTTCAAGCGCTTTCACGCTGATTTCCCTGCAATCCCTATGACCAACTCCTTCGATGACACCGCAGGGAAAAGTGTTGATCCAATCTACGTCGTTCAAACACAGCCAGACGTGATAGAACGCTGCTTACACATGGCCAGCGACCCCGGCGACCTCGTGCTCGACCCGACCTGCGGTTCCGGCACCACCGCCACCGTCGCCGAACAATGGGGCCGTCGGTGGATCACGATTGATACCTCGCGTGTGGCTCTGGCGCTGGCACGTGCCCGCATCATGGGCGTGCGTTATCCCTTTTATCTGCTGGCTGATTCCCGCGAGGGCCAGCTTGCGGAAGCCCAAGTTACCCGCACTGCGCCGAGTTCGCAGCCCGTGCAGGGAAACATCCGCCACGGCTTCGTCTATGAGCGTGTGCCGCATATTATGCTCAGGTCCATCGCCAACAACGCGGAGATTGATGTCATCTGGGAGAAATTCCAACCGGAGCTGGAATCTCTAAGATCGCGGCTGAACGCCGCGCTCGGCACAAGCTGGCAGGAGTGGGAGATTCCCCGAGAGCTGAAAATGGCATCCTGCCGCTTGCCCGAAGACAAACAGCGGCGGGACGCCGCTGCCACCTTGCATGCCGACTGGTGGCAGGCCCGCATCGCCCGGCAGCAGGAGATTGATAAGTCCATCGCTGCCAAGGCTGAGTTTGAATACCTCTACGACAAGCCCTACGACGACAAGAAAAAGGTCCGCGTGGCCGGCCCCTTCACGGTGGAGAGCCTCAGCCCCCACCGCGTGCTGGGCGTGGATGAAAACGATGAACTGATTGATAGCCTGAATGAAGACAGCCCCGCCTATGGCGCGAAGCAGACGTTTCCCCAGATGATTCTGGAGAACCTCAAGACCGCTGGGGTGCAGCAGGCGCATAAGGAGGATCGAATTACTTTTATCGCGCTTACGCCTTGGCCGGGGGCACTGGTCTGCGGTGAAGGACGCTACCTGGGGAAGTCCGGGAATACGGATGAAAAACGGGCGGCGATTTTCATTGGGCCGGAATTTGGCACGGTACAGCGGGCAGATTTGGTGGCCGCCGCCCGTGAGGCGGGCGATGCTGGGTTCGATGTGCTGATCGCCTGCGCTTTCAATTACGAGGCTCACGCCACGGAGTTCAGCAAGCTGGGCCGTATCCCGGTGCTTAAGGCCCGCATGAACGCCGACCTGCACATGGCCGAGGACCTCAAGACCACCAACAAAGCCAACCTCTTTGTGATTTTTGGCGAGCCGGACATTACCCTCCTGTCGGAGCAAGACGGCAAGCTGCGCGTGAAAGTGAACGGCGTGGATGTGTTTGACCCGAGCACTGGAGAAGTCCGTAGTGACGGGGCTGACGGTATCGCCTGCTGGTTCATTGATACCGACTACAACGAAGAGAGTTTCTTCGTCCGCCACGCTTATTTCCTCGGAGCGAACGATCCTTACAGCGCCCTCAAGACCACCCTGAAAGCCGAAATTAACGTCGAAGCCTGGGCCACCCTGAACAGCGACACGTCGCGCCCGTTCGAGAAACCCAAACAAGGCCGCATTGCGGTAAAGGTCATCAATCATCTGGGGGATGAGGTGATGAAGGTTTTTAAGGTAACTTGAATCGGCGCGTCAAGAGTGCGGGTCGAAATCTGGAACCGAGTCCTGTTTCCCCAGGCCGGACGCAGCGCGGCGGTGCCGCTCAATCACCTTGGGGGGGGGTGATGCGGTGACGGGGTTTAAACGAGGGGATTTTGTCTGTTGACAGGTGGCGGTTCATGTTGTAGTTTTTGTTCAAAAATTACAATATGAGGTGGATATGAGCGATATGAAAACTAACTTTGCTGCCTATTTCAAGGCACTCAGGAAAGAGAAGCGGATTACCCTTCAGGCCTTTTGTGAGGCGGCTGGGGCCGATCCCGGAAATATTAGCCGGATGGAGCGGGGCGGCATGGTTCCGCCTCAGGACAGGGACATTCTCACGAGGTATGCGAAAGCACTTGCTCTGGCGGAAGGGAGCGCTGAATGGTATCAATTCTTCGATCTAGCCGCGGCCGCCCGTGGCATGATTCCACAAGACCTGATGGACGACGCGTCACTGGTGAGGCAGTTGCCGGCATTCTTCCGGACCCTGCGGGGGCAGAAGCCGACGGAGGAGGAGCTCCGAAAAATCGTCCACAAAATCAAGGAAGGTTAGGACTAGCGAATGGCACCGGAAAACTTCAAAGCTCCTTTCATTGACCAGCGGGAGATCTGGCGGCAGGCGGATGAATTTCGCAGCCGCGTCTGGCCCTCAGATGCAATTCCGATCGGGGTGTTGGAGGTAGTTGAATTTGAGCTCGATCTCGAGGTTCGGCCAATTTCCAGGCTTAAAGAAGACAACGATATTGATGCGCTGCTCCTGGGCGATTGGAAAACCATCGTGGTTGACCAGGTGCAATATATGGATCAACGCTACGCCAACCGGTTACGATTCAGCATGGCGCACGAGCTTGGCCACTATGTCTTGCATCAGACGGTCTTTCAACAGATCCCGCGCGGCTCCATACAAGAGTGGACAGAATTCATGCGTGATATGCCGGAGAAGGAGTATAGCTTCCTCGAGTATCACGCGTATGAATTTGCTGGGCGTTTTTTAGTTCCGCCGAGGGCACTTCGCCAGGAATTTGACGCGACTCTTCTTCTTGCCGAACAGAATGGAATGCCAAGAACCCAACTTCAAGGTGACGCCCACCTCCAATATCTCGCAAAGCCCGTTTCAAGAGCATTTGCAGTGTCCAGCAGTGTCATCGAGCGCCGTCTGACGAAGGAAAAACTCTGGCCACTGGCATAATGGACTTCCGCATCGCCGATACATTTACCGATAGCCTCGCCCGATTAACTGGTGATGAGCAGAAGGCCGTCAAGACCACGGCCTTTGACTTGCAGGTGAATCCGGCGGGGCCGGGCCTCAGCTACCACAAGATCGAAAAGGCGAAGGACAAGAATTTCTGGTCGGTGCGCGTGAGCAGCGACATTCGGCTTATCGTTCATAAGGCGGCAGGCAGCCTTCTGCTCTGCTACGCAGGCCACCACGATAAAGCCTACGACTGGGCTGAGAGACGTAAGCTGGAAACACATCCCAAGACTGGGGCCGCGCAATTTGTGGAAATCCGCGAAACAGTCAAAGAGATCCTTGTACCAACCTATGTGCAGGCAGAAATACCTGCACCTTCAAAGCCGTGCCTGTTCGCAGGTAAATCCGACGAGGAATTGCTGAGCTACGGCGTCCCTACGGAGTGGCTGAATGATGTCCGCCAAGCCAGTGAAACCAGCCTATTGCAATTGGTGGATCGCCTGCCTGGTGAGGCCGCCGAAGCCCTCATGGAACTGGCCACGGGTGGCCAACCGCGAGTGGTACAACCGGCCACGCCGATCACGAATCCTTTCGACCATCCCGACGCGCAACGCCGCTTCCGCGTGATGACCAACGTCGAGGAACTTCAGTGCGCCCTCGATTTCCCATGGGAGAAATGGACCGTCTTCCTCCATCCCGAACAGCGCCAATGGGTGGAGCGGGAATATAACGGCCCGGCGCGGGTTTCTGGCTCAGCCGGTACCGGGAAGACGATTGTCGCGTTGCATCGCGCTGTTCATCTCGCTCGTAAACATCCAGACGCTCGAATCCTGCTCGCGACCTTTACTGACACCCTGGCGAGTGCGCTTCAATCTAAACTGAAAAGACTCATTGGGAATGAACCTCGCCTCGCTGAGCGCATTGATGTCCACTCCTTGAATTCTCTTGGCATGCGCCTCTATAAAGCGCATTGCGGCTCGGCTAAGATTGCTACTCGCGAAATGACGCTAGAACTCCTGGGCGAGGCAGCGAGGGCTGCGGGCAGCCACAAATTCACCCTGCATTTTCTCTTCACTGAATGGGAACAGGTGGTGGATGCCTGGCAGTTGGAAACATGGAAAGCCTACCGTGATGTCACCCGGCTCGGCCGCAAGACCAAACTACATGAAACGCAACGAGTGGTGTTGTGGTCCATTTTTGAGCGAGTTATCGCCGGATTAAAAGAGCGAAATCTCACTACGCACGCTGGGATGTTCACCACCCTGGCGGACGCTCTGAGAAAGGGTACGATGCACACGCCTTTCGACTTCGCACTAGTCGATGAATCGCAGGATATCAACGTTGCGCATCTAAGATTCTTCGCTGCACTTGGTGCGGATCGGCCTGATGCCCTTTTCTTTGCAGGTGACCTCGGCCAGCGTATCTTTCAGCAGCCATTCTCCTGGAAATCCCAAGGCGTGGACATCCGGGGGCGCGCCCGCAACCTGCGCGTCAACTATCGCACCTCCCACCAAATTCGCCAACAAGCTGATCGTCTGCTCGGCTTGGAAGTGACCGATGTGGATGGCAATAGCGAAAAACGGAATGACACCATCTCAGTTCTGAACGGCCCGCCACCTGTTATCAACAAACTCCCGACTGAGGATAAAGAGGCTGAAACTGTGTCAGCTTGGCTGGCGACACAGTCGAAAGCCGGTGTGCTGCCACACGAGTTTGGTGTCTTCGTCCGCTCGGCAGGGCAATTGGACCGGGCTAAAGCCGCAGTCAAAAAATCAGGTCTGGCATTTAAGATCCTCGATGAACATGTCGAAACAAGCAGCGGACAGGTCTCGATTAGCACCATGCCTCTAACAAAAGGGCTGGAGTTCCGCGCCGTAGCGGTGATGGCCTGCGACGATGAGGTTATCCCCTTGCAGGAACGCATTGAAAAAGTCGGTGATGATATGGACCTGCAGGAGGTCTATGACACCGAGCGCAACCTGCTCTACGTTGCTTGCACGCGTGCGCGAGACCACCTACTGGTCACGGGCGTCGAACCAGCATCAGAATTTCTTGATGACCTTCAAAGGCCAGCCACCCAGTAGAGTTTTTGGCTTGGTGGATCAGCACACGCTATCCAATTAGTACTTAATCGCCTGTCCGTGAAATTGCCGATAGGCGATATTCCTTAGCCAAAATGGGAATGGGGGGGATTGGAAATTTAGGGTTTTAGCAGAAAAATGGAAGCAGGGATGAGGGACAAACAGCAGGCAATAACCGTCAAGAGGGCGTTTCAAATTATGAGCTTGTAAGTACCTCTGGCTCCAAGCTAGGCTTCGCGTTGACACACGAACTTTGCCATTGGGTGCATGACACCATGGGAAGGAATTTTGCGCCCGGCTGTAACCGTTGGGATACGAGACAAGTGCGACTGGATGCAGCATGGCGACATAGAAAGGAATACCGCAACGCATGGGGCACAGTAGAATTGGAACGCTGCCAGCAACACGCCGATGGAAAGAGGTGGTGCAACTGATCGCCGACGGGGCCGACGTATCCAAGGTGGCGGAAGCAACGCTGAAAGCGGCGGAACTGGCTTTTGCCTGGGTACAGGAAGATGTGGGATTCCGGGAAGCGGCAAACCTCATGGTGCAGATCGCGCAGACCACCAAGGATCAGAACCCCACGGCAGCGCTGGCCAAACTGGGAATCGAGATTTCAGAAAACACGTCGGTGGCGGAAGTGGCCATGGCGGTCGGGGAAGCGCTGGACCAGCGGGTGAACGCCCAACGGGGCCGTTCGGATTTTGGAGAAATGGCCGGCAAGGCGCTGGTGAGCGCGGTCATCGGGCAAATCAAGGACAAACTGCCAACCCTGTTTGAACCGACGCGGGATGACATTGCCGGGGCTTTGAGAAGTGCCGGGCAAGAGAAGGGATTCGGGGAGTTTGCGAGCCATTTCTTCAGCCGGGTGACCGGGGACAGTCTGGATTATTTCCTATCCAAAACCCTAGCGACCAAATTGGGGGAAGGACAACGGTTCGCCACGAACAACCAGATGGCGGAATTCATGGGAGCAATGCGCACACTTTGCAAGGAAACAGCGGTGATCAGCAAGGAATATGCAGGTGGCTGGCTCTCCAAACACCGATTTGAGGAAGGGGGAAATATCTCGCGGGAGACCATCGGGGGCTTCGCCTGGTATGGGATGCAAAAAATGAGGGCCGAACTCGCAATGCGAGCCATTGAACATGAGCACTGAACACACAATTATCTGCGGCGGAATCAATGCGACCGGGATCCCAAAATATGGCGAACTGATGCCATTGAGCTTGTGGCCGGGGGGTGGGGATGACGATAGGATCACCTTGCGGATCGAGGATTTGCACGAGGAACTATGCCAAACAGTGCCGGTACAATTTCATGATCTGCTGGAAATCGCCGCCTATGTGTACAGCGCCGACCACCTGGCGAAGCGCGGGGGCAAAGATGTGGATTGCTTTGGAACACACTGGCGACGGCATTTTCATTTCCATATTCCGGTACGGATGCTGGATTTTTGGAGAATGCCAGCCGTGACAGGGGCGCTGCGGGAACTGCTGGAATTCCTTTCCGAAGACAGTTATGACTTCACATTCTACCAAGCGATCGAACCGCCACGAATCCAGCTTTACCTGGGGCTGGATGAGAAAGGGGCCATCAAATTCGATGCAGAACGGGTGATGTTATTCTCAGGGGGGCTTGACTCGCTCTCGGGGGCGATTGAGGAGGCCATTGTGCAAAGACGCCGGGTCGTGCTGGTGAACCACCGATCCACCGACAAATTCAGTGTGACTCACCGGGAATTGGTGAGGGTGCTGACAGACAAGGCCGGAGCCAGCACGTTAAAGCAACTGCGTGTGCGGATCAGTAAAAAAGGAATTGAAGCAAGAGAGCACACGCAAAGGGCGAGGTCCTTCCTTTTTGGGAGCGTGGGAGCAACGGTGGCGATGATGCTGGGGCAGCGGAGTATCCGGTTTTATGAAAACGGGGTGGTGAGCCTGAACCTGCCCGTGTGCGGGCAGGTGGTGGGCAGCCGGGCCACGCGGACAACCCACCCGCGAGTGCTGGCCGGGATGCAACGGTTGCTGACCCTGGTAGCGCAAGAACCATTCAAGGTGGACAATCCCTTCCTATGGGAAACCAAAGGCGAGGTTGTTGGGCGAATCATACGCAACGACTGCGGGCCGATGATCGCACTTTCGCGAAGCTGCGCGCATGTTTGGGAAACCTCGAACGCAAACAACCACTGCGGGACATGCTCGCAATGTATTGACCGGCGCTTTGGCATCCTGGCCGCGAAGGCGGAGGCGCACGACCCAGAGGACCACTACAAGGTGAACATTTTTACGGAGTCGCGCCCGAAGGAGGAGGATAAAATAATGGGGGCGATGTATCTGGAGCGAGCCAATCAGGTCAGCCAGATGCAAGACACGGCTGAATTTATTGATGCCTTCCCCGAGGTGCTGCGAGCTTTAAAACATCTGGACTCCCTGGATGCCGGGCGGGGGGCGGCGCGGATTATGGCCCTCTACAAGCGGCATGCGGCGGAAGTCAAAGGCGGGATCGTTGAAATGATGAGGCGGCATTTAATGGAGATCAACGACCGGACGTTGCCAGCGGACTGTCTGTTACGAACCGTCTATGAGACCCGCACGCCAACGGCTATGCCGGCCGGGCCGGTGAATGGAGAACGAGCACACGCCGCTGAGGCAAAGAAAGAAACAGAAGGTGGTGACCGATATATTTTTCAAAACATTGGAAGCCATTTTGAGGTCGTGTACGACGGCGGCGGAAAGTTCTCGATCCCGAACACCCTGGGCACCAAATACATTGATCATCTACTGCATAACCCAAACAAAGTGATTCGCGCCCGCGACCTGGAGAGTGCGGTGCAGGCAAACAAGGAGACTGCACGGGGCGATGAAACTGAACAGGTGCATCTGGATGGGCAAGCCAAATGGGAAGCCGAGCAAGAATTCAAGGATCTGATGGCGGACCTGGAATTGGCCAAAGAAAACGACGATCAGGTAGCAGTGGAAAGGCTTGAGGGAGAAATAGAAGCGCTGAAAACCGCCCAAAAGAACCAAGGCGGAATGACGGCTGATTCGGGAGAGCGGGCACGCAACAACGTACGGAAAGCCATTACCGCTGTTATCCAAAGACTCCACAAGGGGAACCGGCAACAAAAGACTTTCGGCACCCACCTCGGGCAATGCATCAGCCTGGGATATGAGGTCATGTACACCCAACCGCAAGGAGGCGTATGGCAATAAAATAAAATCACAATTTTAACATTTGGGAAGCCTCCCTTCCCAATTGGGAAGCCCCTTTTCCCACCACTCATGCGTAGGCCTGAGTGGTGGGCTTTTTTTTGGCCCGCCGGGAAGGCGAAGAATAAGAACATTATGAAACACTCGAAGGCAAAAATAATGCGGGCGGCGCGGGGGCGATTGGGGATGACTCAATTCGATCTGGCGCGGCTGGTGAAATGCTCGGAATCGCAGATTGCGAAAATTGAAACAGGCCGGGCGACACCGACGGACTGGCTAAAAGAAGCGATTGCCAATGCACTTGGCATCGCAACCTGGGAGATTGGAATATGAATGGAAATACTTCAAACGAGCGGTTGCTCCGCTTTCTGCAAGCAACCCCAGCACAACAAACCGCCATCGAACGGATTTTGAATGGCGAGTCTGAACCGCCCAAGGTGGCAGCTCTGACCGGGCCGCTGCTGCTGGGAATGGGCAAGGCGGCCAGCCTGCTGGGGGTGTCGCGGCCGACCCTGTGGCGGATGATTAAGGTCGGGAAGCTTGGGCGGGTGGAAATTCTGCCGGGGTCGTTCCGGGTGCGGCGGGAAGAACTGGAAGCCATTGCCAACAAACAAGGAGCACACGTATGAGCAAATTGCCAGACATGAATGATGAACTGTTGACCCGCAAGGAAATCAGCCTGCGGCTGAAACTCAGTGAACGCACTGTCCGCAGGTGGATGCACGACGGAAAGGTGCCGTACCACCGGTACGGATATAAAATAAACCGGTTCATGTGGTCGGAGGTGATGCGAGCACTTGGAGAACGGGAAAAGCAGCTCCAGGCGGAACTGGACGCCAAGCGAAAAGCGGCGGGGGAGTAAAACAAAGGATGGGAATGAATGCACGCAACCCAATTACCAAAATGACAACCGTTGAAAAAATTGAGGCGCTGCTGGGCGCGGATGCGTTCCTGGTGCCGTGCGCATGGGGAACGAAAAAGCCGCTGGTGACTTATGTCGAACGGCCGTTCGAGGGAACCAAGACGAAGGGATATCGGGCGATGTGCGACGCCCCGCAAACGAATATCGCGATTTACCTAGGGAAGGCATCCGGCGGGCTGTGCGCGATTGATTTCGACCGGGATGAAGACTTGGCGGCATTCATGGTGCTGAATCCGAACATGGCTGGAACCACGCAAAGCCGGGGCAGCCGGGGTGGCATGGTGTGGGTGAAGATCGCCAAAGTGCGGAATTCGGATTGCGGAATGCGGAATGAAGCAGCGGGAACGGGGGCAGTGATCAGTAATCAGTCATCAGTCATCAGTGACCAGCCGCCATATCCGGAAAGCTGCAACGCCAAGCACTTTGAGTGGCGGGCGGATAAACGGCTCTCCACAATCCACGGTCTCCATCCCAAGGGGATGGAATATCAACTGGTGGTGGACCTGCCGCCGATGACCATCGAGTTCAAGGAACTGGTGTGGCCGGACGGTTGGGAACTGCCGTGGGAAGCGAAGGCTTCGGAAGCCGCCGCCGAAGCCCTGGCCAAAGAGTACGGGCAACCGTTCTATATGAACAAGGATGGCCGGGTGTCGGGCATCAATGAACGGCACTGGGCCGCGCTGTATGCACGGGAAAACCGGGTGCTGTATGATCCAGATGAAAAGTGCTTCTACCGATACGAGGAAAAGCACGGGCTCTGGCGGCAGATTACCAGCGAAACCATACGGGAAGCCATCTCGCAACGGATTCTGGAGGTGAGCCGCGAATCGCAGCAACTCAGCCTGGAAATTCAGATCACGCAAGCGAAGCTCAAATCGGTGGTGAGCGCGCTGATGGGGATTGTGGAAAAGCGCGGGGTGTTCGCGACGAAAAAGCGGTTCATCCACGTGGCCAACGGGGTGATTCGATTCGGGGATGACGGGGATGTGCAACTCGGCGGGTTCTCGCCGGACGACTATTCGCGCAACCAATCGCCCTACGCGTTTGACGCGACGGCGGAATGTCCACGCTTCCTGAATGAATTGATTTACCCAGCAGTCTCCGCAGAGGATGCGGACCTGATACAACGCTGGGCCGGGCTGGCGCTGTTCGGGTACAACCTGCCGCAACGGTTCCTGATTCTGGACGGGACCGCCAACGGGGGAAAAGGGACGCTGGTGCGGATCATCCAGGCGCTGGTGGGCATCGAGAACAGCTACCAGTTGCGCACGGAAAACCTGATGGAACGGTTTGAGACCTACCGCTACCGGGGCAAAACCCTGCTGATCGGGCCGGACGCGCCGGGCGACTTCCTCATGCGGCGCGGCGCCAGTGTGTTGAAGGTGCTGGTGGGTGGGGACCCTATGTCGGCGGAAGGCAAGGGGCTGAACGGGGATTTTTCCATGTTCGGGACGTTCAACATCGTGATGACGTGCAATTCCCGGCTGAAAGTCCGGCTGGAAGACGACACCGCCGCATGGCGTCGGCGGTTGCTGGTGGTGCGGTATGAGAATCCGCCGCCGACCAAGCGGATTCTGGATTTCCATGCCACGCTGCTGCGGGATGAGGGCAGCGGCATCCTGCGCTGGGCGCTGGCGGGGTTTGTGAAACTCCAATCGGAGTTTAAGGAAATCGGTGACTTTACCCTGACTGAAAGCCAACGGGGCCGGATTGACTCGCTGCTGGCGGAATCCGAAAGCCTTAAGCTGTTCGCCCGCGAGGGCGTCGAAAGGCATGAATATGGAGACATCACCAATGGTGAATTCCAACAGGCTTATGCGGAATTTTGTGCGGACAAGGGATGGAATGCGCTGCCGACCACCCTGGTGGAAAAGTCGTCCTCGGATGTGATGCTGGAAATTTGGCAGGTGGCGAAAAGCCATTGCGTGGAACGAGAGGGCAAAAAATCCAACCGGGGGTGGAAACGGGTGCGCATTAAACGAAGGGAGAGCGAATAACATGAGCTTGAACTTGAACAGGTTGGAAAAAGTGCGGCACCTGAGCAGCGGAATAACCCAGGCGCGCTGCCCAGCCTGCGCGGAAGGCGGCAATGACCGCACCGGGGAACACTTGCGGATTTACCCAGATGGGCGTTTCGGATGTTGTGTGCATCCGAAGGATGAAGAGCATCGGCGGCGAATCTTCGCCCTGGCGGGCGAAAGGCAGGCCCCCCGGCAACCGTCACGCCAATTCAAAGTGAGGGTGGCTAACGAACCAACAACGGCGGCGGCGGCAAAATCCATCAGGGGCTCCCTCACGGGATTCGCCAGGACGGCTAGGACGGGGGAAAGGGAGTTGGCGGCAACCGCACCCGCTAGCCAGGAATGGCCAGAACTGGATTTTAGGACGACTAGGACGGGTAATTCCAAGTCTCACGCGTACGCGAGAGAAGAAACCGCATATATATATAATAAGGCGGAAACAGGCGTCCTAAGCGTCCTAAGCGGGAAAGTGGCTGAAACCACGCCGGACACTGCCGGGAAACAGGAACGGATGCCGTTTTTGACGGCAGACGGGACGTTGTCCATCCCGTTTGACAGCCCGGAGCGGTATCACTGGTGGAAAGGCGGGCAGAGTGTGGAAGAAACCTACGCTGAGGTGGTGAAACGGATGGAAAGTGGAAAGGAAGAACATGCCAATGGAATTTGAAAAACAACCGAAGGAAAGCGCCAAGGCGTTCGCGGCGTTCAGTTTATACCTGAGTCTGGGGGCGGAACGGTCCCTGGCGACGGTGGCCCAAAAGTGCACCAAGAGTTCACGCCTTATCAAAAGATGGTCGTCCAAATACGACTGGACGGCGCGGGTGCAGGCGCATGCGGCGCATTTGGCACTGGTGGAGCGGCAGGCGACTGAGGTGGCCGTGCGCAGCAAGGCGGCGGAGTGGCTGGCTCGACAGAGTGAGCACCGGGATGAGGAATGGAAGGTCCGGGGTGAGCTGCTGGAGGCTGGGCGCGAAGCGCTGCGCCGCTGGAAGGCGAACCCGCAGCGGTGCGGGTCGCTGGAGGGGATCGCCCGGATGCTGGAACTGGCCAGCAAGCTGGGGCGGCTGGCGAGCGGGATGCCGACGGACCATACGGAGGTGTCAGGCGAGATTACCGTGACGCTGGATTCGGAATGGGAGATGGCGCTCAAGAAGGTGTACGGAAAACAGGCACCACCCAAGATCATTGACGTGGATGCCACCAGTAAACAGTAAACAGTGAACAGTTATCAGTAATGGAGGAAAAACGATGAAAATGGATGAACGGGAAGAGTTTTTGGAAAGGGCGCTCTTGGCGGGGTGTCCGGAGGATCAGATGCGGAATTTTCTGGCCGCCAAGGTGTACTTGCAACCGCGGCAGTTGGCGGCCAGTGCGGCGGCGCGAGCTTGCGATGCGCTGGCCGGGCCGACGGCAGTCGGGTACGGCGGCGCCAGGGGTGGCGGGAAGTCGCACTGGCTGCTGGCGCAGATGGGGGCCGACGACTGCCAGCGGGTACCAGGGCTGAAATGCCTGCTGCTGCGGAAAGTCGGCAAGGCCAACGTGGAGCATTTTGAGGATCTCCGGCAGCGGCTTTTCGGAAAACTCAAACATGAGTTTTCCGCGCACAAGGGTTTGCTGACGTTTGCCAACGGGTCCCGAATTATTGCGGGACACTTCCAAGCCGAAAAGGACATTGATGCGTACCTCGGACTGGAATACGACGTGATCGGGATTGAAGAGGCGACCACGCTTTCGCACCGGAAGCATCAGGACATTACGACGTGCTGCCGCACGTCGAAGCCGGATTGGCGGCCCCGGATTTATTCCACATCCAATCCCGGCGGGATTGGGCATTCCTGGTACCGGACGAGGTTTGTCCACCCCTACTTGCAAGGAAAGGAAACCGCGACGCGGTTTGTGCCGGCCAAGGTGGATGACAACCAATATAACAACCCGGAATACCGCAAGGTATTGGAGGGGTTGTCGGGTTGGCAGAAAAAGGCATGGCTGGACGGGGACTGGGATATTGCCGCCGGGCAGTTCTTTACTACCTTCCGGCGTGAGGCGCATGTGGTGGAAGATTTCGACGACCGCCGGGCGGTCGAGTGGTTTGCCGCGCTGGATTATGGGTTCACGCATTACACGGTCTGCCTGTTAGGGTGCCGCGACGGGGATGGGAATCTGTTCATCGTAGATGAACATGCGGAGCGGCTTTGGTTGCCGCAACGGCACGCCGCCGCCATCAAGGCGATGCTGGCGCGACATGGCGTGACCGTGGAGCGGTTACGGCGTTTCGTAGCCGGGGCGGATGTGTTCAGCAGGCAAAGCGACGGTTCCACCGTCTCGGCACAGTATGCGCGGCATGGTTTCAACCTGCGCGTGGCGAACATGGACCGTGTCAACGGGTGGGCGGAGGTGCTGCAACGGCTCGGTGACATCGAGGCGGGGATTGCGCCGACGCTGTTCATTCATCGGCGGTGCGGGCGGTTGGTGGAAACCATTCCGGCGTTGCAGCATGATCCGAATCGGCCCGAGGATGTTTTGAAAGTTGATGCCGATGAGGATGGGAATGGCGGGGATGACGCCGCGGATGCGTTACGGTATTTGGTGGCTTCAAAGGCGCGGACAATTACGATGAGGAAATTGACAGGAGCTTAGAAAATGCGGATTGCGGATTGCGGATTGCGGAATGGGAGGCATGGGAATGATGGGAGTTATGAAGGGGCAGCAGGGACGGCAGGGACGACAAAGAAAAGGCAGGGGCGCGATGCGGTACCAGACGGTTATGCTTTACCTGGCGGGGTGAATACTTCTCGCGCTAATTTTAGTATTCGATCGCTGGAGATGCGCACATGCAACCAATCGGCTAAAAGACCATGTGCGGGATAGTCCGACTTGAAGGCATATAACTCGCTCCGGAATTCTTCGTAATCGTAGGTCCGCCCTAAAACATCGAGCATCTCGCGTTCCTGATCGAAAAAACTGGGATACAAGCGACAGAGAACGAACGCAATGGGAACAGCATACCAGTACACTCCAGCCATCAAAAGGCGGTGCGCATACTCTTGCGGCGAACATGACATCAGAGCACAGTAGCGCTCTTGAAATGGACGTCTGGTCGTTTGAATTGCAGCATCGGGCATAACTAAGCTGCGCGATTCAATAACTTGCAGGGCCAGGCATGTCAAGTAGTACTTCAAATATACTAAAGGGATTTACTCCACACACTTTAGCCCCCGCCTAATTTCCATAAACCAGCGCAGTGAGGGGCTGGCGTGAAGTTTGCTTTGCCGCCTGGCGCGAGCACTGCGCCCGCCGCGGGGGGGGGTGTCTTCGGCGGGCATAGCAGTGAGCGTGACAGGCGGCAACCGAAATTGGGCACAAGACGCAGTTATGTATCAATGTACCGGGCCGCCGGATGGGTCCGAGCCGGACTGGCGTTCGGTGGGCGTGGCGGGAGGCGGCGGGGACCCAGCAACCGGGGGTCCTGCGCAGCGGGTGCCGGTGCTGGGGCGGCATTGAACATAACTGCTCTTGTGCCTGACAAGGGTAGCAGCCGGAATGCCAAGCCAGAACGGAGCGCGGTTGAAGCCGGCGGGGGCGTTCAACGTCAATGGGGCGCGGGGTCGCGATGCCAAGCCGTGTGGGCAATGCCCGGAACCGGCTTAAAAGGGCAACAGGGAAAGCCGGGGCCGGGGATTGCGCACAGGGCTGGCTGATATAGGGCGGCGAAGCAAGTTGTGCGGGCACACCAAAGCAGCATAGGCATTTGTCGGCAAGGGTGAAGGGGTGCCGTCAAATGACGCTGCGACGTGTGACCGCATATCTTGCGAGCCGGGCGGGAAATTCAAAAGGCATACGGGTTCGCGGGGGGCGCGACGTTCTGCCTTGCACGCAATTCCCAGCATCGGCTTCGCGGGGTAGCAGGGTAAGCCAGGGCTGGGATTTGCGTG
>JBAXGN010000191.1 GCA_037139415.1 Verrucomicrobiota bacterium
GCAGCCATAATCTGCTGGCGACAGACAATATCTATTTACGGATAAGCACTTAGTCTTTTTGCGGGTGTACTGGCAGCCATTTGAATCCAATAACTTCTCAGCTTCTTGCCAAGCGATATCGTCCATCCAGAGATGTACTAGCGATTTGCCTCCACTTCGGCCTTTTATCCAGAAATAAATTGAATTCCCAATGCGAAGAGAAATGTAATATTTAACATAGTTCAGCCCCATGCCTGGGAAAATTGGCCCCTCAATTGAAAGCAACGTCTTTGCACAGACAATACTCTCAGGGTGATCGCGCTGCCAATTATCCTCTGAACTTCCTTCGGATGGGGATGCTGTTTCAACTTCAGGCTCCTCGTAAACATCCAGCACTTTTGATATATGGAGCAGGCGCTTTCCATCCCCTTCAACAATATTGGCCTGGATGGCAATAACAGGAATAGAAAGACTGAGAAGCTGAATGACGTTAAAAAAGCGCCGGGTAATTTGTTCGGCCACCAAAACCGGGTAATGTTGCCGCTGTGGCCACCGACGTTTCTCCAAATCCCAGTACTCGATCGTGCGGATAATATGTGTTTCGTCCGTAGCACCCAACATGACCTCAACTTCATACATTGAACCGTCATCAGGATCCGTGAGTAGAATATCCAGCCTTCCGCCACTCGATTGCTGCTTCTCTCTCTTCACAACCTCAAGGTCTCCCAACTTCAAGATACTGGGATCATTTGCAATTTGGTCTTGCAACCAATACTCATCGCAACCGCAATCGCGGATTCTCAAAGTTTTGGACAAAATAATTGGCCCTTCCATAATAATTACCTCTTTTCGATAAATTTGGCTTAACAGATGCGGCTGCCCAGATTCAGGGCAAAAGATACCATAGCATTCGTAGTTGGAGCCATATTCATGTACTTGAGTATGCTTCTTACCACAACAGAGTCAAGGGAAGTTCAAAACCTCGCCAGGCCGCCGCGACCTGTTCCAATTTGATTATCTTCACAGCCACGGCGTCAGGAGTGACGGCAAACCACTTGGGCGGCCTGTTCCGTCTGCCATTGTTCTTTGGCTTTGGCGACCGCTTCCGGCGTGATGCCAAACCAGGTAGTTGCCGCTTCTTCGGAAACCAATTCCCGGTAATGCTTGAAAATCATGTCCGGGCTGTTGCCAGCTTCCATGGCCACCTCGGCAACGTTCTTTACCTTGGCCACACGATAGGAAATGAAGGAATGGCGAAGTGCATTGTGCTTCCACTTGACGCCAGCATCCTTGGCGGCATCGCGAATCATCTCGAACATGAACGGTTCGGAATGCGGCCAGACCGGGCCGGAAGGCTTGGCGTAGGGCTTCAACCAGAGCGCCAGATTCTCCGTAAAAGGCACCAGCCGGCGGGAACGGGTTTTGGCTTTTCCTTGCTTGATCTCAATTAGACGTTTCTCAAGGTTCACTTCTGCCCAGTCGAGGCGGCTGATTTCTGCGGTGCGGATCCCTGCAAAAGCGCCGATGGCCACCACGGGCAGGATGTCCGTATGGGCGGCAGCCAGGATCTTGGAAATCTCTTCGGCGGTGAAAATCTCAATTTCAAAGTCGGCTTCCTCGGCCGGCTCTACTTCATCCATGACCGCGAAATCTTTGGGCAGGTATTTCTGTTTCTTCGCGAACTCGATCAGCACATTGATGGTCTGAAGGTAGTTGTTCTTGGTGCGCCCGCTGACGGGTTTTGGCGGCAGGGAGCCCTTCTTAACCGAACCTCCGGTCGTTTTCAAATCATACACGAAGCGATTGATTTCCTCGGCGGTGAGGGCACTAATCAAGCAATTGAATCGCGCGGCCAGCTTTTCAAGTTTCTTGCGCAAGTCGTAAAGATAGCGATCACTGACCGTCTTGCTGGCGGTCTTGATCTTCGTGGCGCGGCCTTGCTCCTTGGTGGCAAGGAACTCATCCACCACCTGCTTGACTGTCCGGGGCACCACAGTTTGCGAGTGGCGCTTGGCGTAAAACCTTGCGGCCTCCAGAACGGGCACCCCGCCCAGCAGCGCAAACGCGGCGGCGAATTCCTTGCAGGCAGATTCCAAGCTGATCCCGGTGGGCTCCAGGTGGCGAAGCGCATGCACAAACGCGGCGCGGTTCTGGCTGGTCATGCTGGCACCATGCACCTCGCCCTTGACCAGATCGCGCAACACCTCTTTGCCGCGCTTGGTCGCATCACTCAAGCTGGCGAACTGCTCGCGTTTGCGGGTACCCTCCTGATAGAAAGAAATCGTGAAAGCATCATAGCCGTTACTGGTCGGCGTCAGGTAAACCTTAACGGTGATTCCACCCCGCTCCAGTTTGATGGGAAAGGCTTCATTGACGAGTTCATCCAGCACGAATTGTGCCCGCTGGCGTGCTGAATCAAGGCTGGTGAAGGTTTCTTTCTGAGGTTTTCCCTTGCGCTGAAAAAGCACCAAAAAAGTTTGGGCATCGTTGTTGGCCGGGCCAAGATCAACACAAACGGCGATTTCAGCCTTCTCGAACCGGATCGGAAACGTATCGTTATTTGTCATGAAACAAGGTTGTCAGAAATCCGTCAGAAATGCAACAACTATTTCAAAAAACCTTGTTTTAAGTGGTGCGCATAGCAGGATTTGAACCTGCACACCTTGCGGCACTACCACCTCAAAGTAGCGTGTCTGCCAATTCCACCATATGCGCACTCGACTGGGGTTAATATGGCGCAAGGGGGGTACCGGCTGCAAGTGGATTTTTGCTCGAAAAGCATTTTTCGGGCGGCATCAAGCGCGTTGGGGTGTTCTGAAATCCGAAGGCAGGACCGAACCGCAGAGAACGCGGAGATTGCAAATTGAAAATTGGAGACCGAAGACTGGAACCGCCAATCACGCCAATCACGCGAAAGGGGAAGAAAAAATTCACGCAAAGACGCGAAGGGGAAACGGGAGTTCAACCAAGCCTGATGCCGCCGGTGCGCAAAAAGGTCGCGCTTTTATGGAGCCAAACGGGAGGGTTTCCGGTATAGTTCCGTCCAATCAAAAGATTTTCCTAAGAAAACGGGTTCGAGGGTGTCATAGAGATGAAGGCAAGTGCGCACTTGACCATGATAGAACGTCAACCAGTGGATGCCGCGCCGGTGGCGGCGGCGGATTCGATTGAGGCCCTGTATGAGGCCAAAGAATCGGTCTTGCTGCTATACGCGCAACGGTTGGTCCACGATGGCGAGACCGCCCAGGATGTGGTGCAGGAAGCCTTTATGAGATTACATGCCGAATTTGAGTCCGTGAAACAGCCGGTGCCCTGGCTGTACCGGACGGTGCATAACCTGGCGCTGAATCAGTTGCGCGCCGGGCGGAAGATCGTGCCGCTGGCAGCCGAGGAGGAGAACCGGGAAACGCCCGACTACCAACCGCTGCCGGATGAGCAGATTATGCGGATGGAGGCGATTGGTGAAACACGGTTATGCCTGGAGACGCTGGAGGCCCGCCAGCAGGAGTTGATCCGGCTCAAGTTCGACGAAGGGCTATCCTACCAGGAAATCAGTGATCGCACGCAGTTGAGCACCGGCAACGTGGGCTACCTGCTGCATCATGCGTTAAAGGAGTTAGCGGCGGCACTCAAGAAAACAGGAGTTGTGTCATGAACCCGGAACCAAACCAGCGCGAGCAATGGGAAGTGCGTTTGATCGCCCTGCTGCTGGGCGAGGCCAGCTCCTCAGAGCAGGCTGAATTGAGGCGGTTGATGGAACAGGATTCCTCACTCGCCGCCTTTTACGCGGAAATGCAGCAAACCGTCGGGATGGTCAAGGAAGCCGCCCGAACGGTTCACGCCGAAGCCAAGGCCGCCAGCCAACCTGTGGCACAACCGAAACTATCGCCCGAACGCCGCGCCAAACTGCTGGAACAGTTCAAACAATCGCAGCCGAAGGCAGAGGTTCCACCGGCAGCCCAACCGGCGAATCCCCCGTACAAGCCGGGGAAGATTATTTTCCCGAATTTCATCATGCTGGCCCAGAGTTTATGGTGGCGACCGCAAGTGAAGAAGGCACTGGCCTGGGCAGCGGTGTGGTGCGTGATGGGGATCACGACCGCGTTGTTATGGCCTGGCCGTATCTATCAGGCACGAGTGCTTGCGTTTGTTAATGAGGATATGCCAGATGTGGAAGGGTTGAGTGGCGGTAGAGCAAATAATGGTGCCTTTGATCCGTTTTGGAAGGAAAGCCAAGTAGAAATCGCGCGATGGAGGGCTAAAAACCAACGCGCAGCACCAGCGACACCAACCGTTGGTGGAAATGTAAGCCATGACTTTGATCCTCATTGGATTACAACCCAAGAGGAAATAGCACGAGCTAAAACGAAATATAATGCAAACGTGGTTGGCTACCAGGCTATACCGAAATCATCCCCTGCACCAGTCCCTGGGGCGACATTCTACAGCCATAAGTCAATCGCAGGAGACAAGCTCTCTGCACCCGCCACCACCACGCCAGCCGCCATTGCGCAAAACACCAAGATATTTCTGCCGGAGGAAAGTGCCGCCGAGCAGAATTCAAGGCGGACGGATGCCGATTCCGACCATTCCTCCACCGCCGCCATAGCCGATGCAAATGGACGCAGTTTTTTCAGACATGACGAGTCAAGGGCCGTGGTGGTCAAAGGTGATGAGTCGAGGGACGTAGTGGTCAATGCCACGGCGGCCACTCCGCCGCCGGTCAACGAACCGCAAGGGGCAATGCGTGATCTCAGTCGCAAGAACGCAACCATTAACAATTACAGCCATTACGGTGGCGCCGGCGGTGGTGGTGGAGTGGGTGGTGGCACGCATAATACTTTTGCAGCAAGACAAGATGGCGCAGATGCGCAGAAAGGCATCTCCGCCAAACCAGGGTTGCAAACGGAGCAGGCATGGGGATTGGAGGCCGGCCAGGTTGCACATGCCAAAGCAAGCAGAGTACGTGAGGCTGCCAAGGCAGCGTCACCCATGGAGCAAGAAGCGGAAACGGTTGCGTTGGGAGTCGTCGCCGCACCGGTGGATTCAACCAGTGAGTTACCAGCCGAGACCAAACCAACCAGTACGATTACGCGTACCAAATCTGGAAGGGTGAGCGGCGCGGGCGGCATCTACATCCCGCAAAGCGAGGCCGCAGCCGATGCGCCCGTGGCAGTGGAAGATAACCGAACCGCAGTCATCTCTGGCAATTTGGTTTTCAATGGCGGCACTTCAATCGTGAGTGACCCGACCGGAGCTACTTCCTTGAGCGAAACACGCCAGACTGGACGGAGCCTACGGGTAACAGATGGTGACAAGGGGATAGCCGTAAATGGACCGGCACCGGAACAAGCGGGCACTGTGCAACTTCAGAATCGCGAGGAGGCTGGCAGGGAGAACGCAGAGCGAATTATGTTTGGCACTATGGCGGCGGCACCGCCACCACCCGTTGCCGCACCACAATTAACGATGGGTGATACGGCAGAACTGGCCCCAGAACCAACCGTACACAAGCGCTTGGAAGTAGCAGCAAAGGACACGTTAGCGGATTTACCCACATCGGGAAAGGCCCCGACGACTGACTGGTTGTTCGGCGCTAATGGCAAGCCCACGGGCCAAACCCAAGGCGGGGAGAAACAACAGGCCTTGGGAAGACTCTCCGCTTCCAGCGCGGTTGGCACCAAGTTAGCCAAGGCTGAGCAACAACTGTTTTGGGATGAACCGGAAGGCCGCGCGGCTGGGGTCGCCAACAAGGCTAAGGAGTCGAACTCAGACGCCATGGACCAGTTGCAGTTGGTAACGGATGCGGAGCAAGGACAGAAACAAGCTGGGTTAGCCAAAGGGGAATCCGCCCCGGCAGGATTTACGGGAGAAACATTGGACCGGGCGGCGAAGAGAAGTCCGGAACAACTTAAAAATTTGGGGGAACTTGATACCCGAGGTCTTGGGGGGGCACCCCAGAAAGCCAGAGAGCTGGAAGAATCGCTGGGGGTGTTTAGGGGGGAAATAACGGCGGACAAGGCGGTGACGATGGATGAGCGGCGGAGTAGGATAACCAAAGACGCCAAGGAAGATACGGCCAAAATGCGTTTGGGCACCAAGGCACGCCCAGAAGCGGAGAAAAAACAATTGGCCCAATTGAATGAAAAATCCAAGCTGGCACTGGATGACTTCAAAAGAACAACCGCCCCCGCCAAGCCGCAGGCTAGAGACCAAGTTGCGCTTGCTATCAAGTATCCGCAGCCGACGTTTAAAGGCACGCCGGAAGACCTCCCAGCGCTGGGCAGACCGGCAAAGGCCAAGGAGATGGCGCAAAAAGATGCGGCCGGTTTGAAGTTTTCAACTACCTCGGCTCCGGCCAAACCGCAATCTGCCGAGAATTGGAGTTATCTGGCCAGCCAAGAGAAGAACGCCGACAAGAAAGCTGCGCAAGAAGGAGGGTTAGTCAAGGCAGGCGCTGGTGTGCTGACCCTCAGTGGCGCAACCACGTTCTCCGGTGGCACGGTGATCTCGGGCGGCGTTCTGGAACTTAAGCGGGAAGCTGATGTCAAGAAAGCGCCTCCGGCCCCTCCGTTGCAGCATCAGCCGGAATATCCCACGCGGGAAAACCGATTCTCTACGTTTTCGCTGAACATCAGTGATGTGGCGTTTAAAACGGCGGCGGCCAGCCTGAATAGCGGCGAGTTGCCCGATCCGAACTCGATCCGCACCGAGGAATTCATCAATGCCTTCAATTATCACGATCCCGCCCCTGCCCCGCGTGCCAAGCTCGCGTTTGCCTGGGAACGGGCGCATTACCCATTTGCGCATAACCGGGACATCGTGCGATTCTCCGTGCAAACGGCGGCGCAAGGACGGGATGCGCAGAAACCGCTGAACCTGGTGGTGCTGCTCGACAACTCCGGTTCGATGGAGCGTCCTGATCGGGTGCAGATCGTGCATGAAGCCATGCGCGTCCTGGCCAAGCAGTTGCAACCGCAGGATCGCATCAGCGTGGTGGCCTTTGCACGCACGGCCCGTTTGAGTGTGGATGGCCTGGCGGGCGGCAAACCGGAGGCCTTGCTCAGCCAGGTGCTGAGCCTGGTGCCGGAAGGCGGCACAGACCTTGAGGCCGGGCTGGACCTAGCCTATGCGACGGTAGCCAAGCATTTCCAGCCCAAGGGCAATAACCGCGTGATCCTGCTCACCGACGGCGCGGCCAACCTGGGGAACGTGGAACCCGAGGATCTGAAAAGCAAAGTGGTGGAACAACGCAAGAAAGGCATCGCGCTGGATTGCTTCGGAATCGGTTGGGAGGAGTATAACGATGACCTGCTGGAGCTGCTCTCGCGCAATGCGGATGGCCGTTATGCCTTTCTGAATCAGCCCGATGAGGCAGGGCCGGAGTTTGCGAACAAACTCGCAGGCGCATTGAATGTGGCGGCATCCGACGTGAAGACACAGGTGGAATTCAATCCGCAACGGGTAACGGTGTTCCGCCAGGTGGGTTACGCCAAACATCAGCTCACCAAGGAACAGTTCCGCGACAACACGGTGGACGCGGCGGAAATTGCCGCCGCCGAAGCGGGTAACGCGTTATATGTCATCGAGGTAAACCCACAAGGTCAAGGGGCACTGGGCGTGGTGCGGGTGCGCTACAAAGACCCGGAGACCGGTGAGTATTTGGAAAAAGAATGGGAACTGTCCTATCAAGGCCAGGTGCCGGAGTTGGACCAAGCCAGCCCAGCGATGCGCCTGGCAACCACGGCGGGAGCCTTTGGCGAGTGGCTGGCGCGGAATCCATACGCGGACGGCGTGCGCCTCAAAGAGTTGCCGAATTATCTCACGGGCATACCGGAAGGGTTCAGCCCGGACCCGCGGCCGAAACAGTTGGTTACGATGATACGGCAGGCGATTGGGGTGGAGGGGAAGTGAATGCGGATTGCGGAATGATTAAGGCAGAAGTTAGGAGTTAGAGAACGCGAAGATTGCAAATTGAAAATTGTAAAATGCAAATTGGGGACCGAGGACTGGAACCGCCAAACACGCGAAATACGCGAAAGGGGGCAGGAACTCATGCGGAGACGCGGAGATAAATCCGAAGTCCGAAATTTAGCAGAAAAATGGATGGCAGAAAAATGAAATTACAAAATCATGAAGTCAGGAGCTAGGACCGAACCGCAGAGAACGCAAGGGTAGAAGATTGAAAACCGAAAGCCGGATTTTTAACCACGGATAGCACGGATGGCACGGATAAAAAAAGGCAGAAGTTAGAATGATTTAAATATATGAAGATGAATTATTGCAGGTTGTGGAGTATGACAGGCGTACTGGCTATGGCATTGGCGGGGACTGCTTTTGGGGCGGGCACACCGGTGGAGAGCCTGACGTTTAATGGGCAGGTGGATACCAACCAGGCCAGCTTCATGCTCACCGGTAGATTGCGCGGCAGCGGGCCGGAGGAGGTTGAGCCCAAGCTGATTTATTCGCTATCCGCCAACGCGCGCGTGACGTTTGAGACGGAACTGATTTCGCAGACGTGCGAGCTGAAGGCCAAGATTCACCAGGGACGCTTGAAGGAACTGGTTCTGGCCATGCGCGGGAATGGCGAAGTAACCAACGTCGCGGGCAGCGACGTGAAGGATTGGAGCATCCGGTCGGATGGCCGGGGCGGCAAGTTCCTGGTGATCCGGCCCACGGATCTGGCCACAAACGTGGTGCGCAAGGAACTGGCCGCGACCATTCACGGGCGGCTGCCATTCAAAAAACTGCCGGTGGATTTTTCACCGTTGAGTTTTGTGCCGGAGAATGCGGCGCTATTTGATGGGGCACTGGAAATCAAGCCCACCGAGGCCGTGGAACTGGCCATCGCCAATATCAGCGGGCTGATGCTCGTGCGCACGGAAACCACCGTGAGCACCGAACCACGGGAACTGCCGCTCATTCCCAACCAGCCGTTTCAATTCCGCTTCGCCGGCGGGGAATATGGGTTATCCGTACAGGTGCGCGAGCGCGATGCGGACGGCCGCAAGGTAATCTGGGACAAGTTCCAAATGACCGGGGAACTGAAGCCGCAGAATGCCGCCTTCACGCTGAGCGGCGAGGCGGTGGTGCGACATCCGGAAGGCGGCACCTTGGCGGTGCTGGCGGGCGACGCCGCTTTGACCGACCTCCCCACCGGGGTGGAAATGACCTTTGACCAAGGGCGCTACCTGCTGCGTTTCCGCAAGCCGGGCATCTACCCGATCGCGCTCAAGTTCAACGCCAAGGTGACGCCGCAAGACGTGTGGAACAGTGTAAATTTTGAGGTCGTGGCCAGTTCACTACGGCCCGTGGTGCTCAAGGGACTGCCCAGCGACACGCAATTTCAATTTGCGGGCGCAGCCAAACCGGAGCGGCAGGGTGAGGATTTCGTCAGTTTCCTGCCTTCCGCCGGACGGGTACAACTGCAATGGAAAGAGGCCAAGCGGGAAGAGCTGGGCAAGCTGTTTTATTCCGTGCAGGGGACGGTTCATATGGCGATGGGGCCGGGCTTGCTGCGGCAGGCGTACCTGATGGATTACCGGGTGATGCAGGGGGAATTGACCCAGTTGATCTTCGATCTCACCGGGGAGGGAGAAGTCACCCGCATTCGCGGCAACGATATTCTCTCGTGGAAAGTGGAAGGCACGGCGGCGGCAAAAAATCGGCGTTTACTCGTGCAGTTGAACCAGCCGTGCAAAGACAGTTACCAGGTGGTGATCCAATTGCAGACGCCGCTGGGAGTGTTCCCCGTGCAGGTGCAACCGTTGCGCCTGGCCCCGGTCCAGGCCATTCGTTATGGCGGGCACCTGCTGGTGGTCAACGATGGGGCGGTGCGGTTGGAGGTAACGGACACCAAGGGGCTTTCGCAAATATCCCCGGACATCTTCCCCCAGAGCAAGGAATTGCAAGAAGCGGGGGTACCGCGCGGCAGCCAGGCCTTTGCGTATCGCTTTGCGGGCGGGGACTATTCCCTGACTTTGCAGGCAGACCATATCCTGCCGGAGTTATCCATCTCGCAAGTGCTGCTCTATCACTTGGGCGAGACGGAGACGGCGATTGATGCCGAGTTGGAATTGGAAATCCGTGACGCACCGCTGCGCGAGTTTAATTTGCGGATACCGTCGGATTTCAGCGTATCCAAACTCCAGGTGGCACAATTGGCAGACTACTTTGTGACAGCCGAACCGAACACCGGCTGGTCCAAGTTGCGCCTGGTATTCACGGCTCCGTTGACGGGCCGTCAGATCATCCAGTTGCGCCTGGGCAAAAACCAGACGGCCAACGCCGGTGCGTGGGCGCTGCCGGTGCTGCAACCGCAAGGGGTGAAATCGGTGCGCGGGTTTGTGGGAGTCTCAGCGGATACGGGTTTCCGCCTCACCCCCGGACGATTGAGCGGGTTGACGGAAATTGCCACCGCCTTTTTCCCGAAGAAAATTGCCGGTCTGCAACAAGCCTGGCGTTTGCGCGAGGATAACTGGGAGGCCAGTGTCAACGTGGAGCGGCTGACACTGACGGTGCAAGTGGATGGATTGCATTTATTCACGGTGAAGGACGGCATTGTGTACGGCAGTTCGGTGATCAACTACCTCATCGCGGGCGCGCCGGTGAGCATGCTAAAAATTGTGGTGCCGGCGGAATACGGCAATATCGAATTTTCCGGCAAAGACGTGCGCAACTGGAAAAAGGCTGACACCGGGTACGAGGTGTATTTGCACACGCCGGTCTATGGAAACTACACTTTGCTGGCCACCTACGATCACCAGCTCAACACGCGCAGCAACACCGTGGCCTTTGACGGGGCGCGCCCACTGGACGTGCAAGCCGAGCAAGGCAGCGTGCTGGTGGTCAGCGATTACCAGTTCGAGGTGAAACCGATCGAGATTTCCACGGGTTTGATTCAACTCGACCCGGCGGAAATCCCGCCGGAACACCGCCTCCTGTTTGATTCGCCAATCCTGGCGGCGTACCAATACACCGCGCGCCCGTTCACCCTGAAGCTGGCGCTGAATTCCCTGGCACCCGGAGAAACCATGCATCAGGTGGCCGACCGCGCCGTACTGAACACGCATATCTCCCGCGAGGGTGAAGTGGTCACCACCGCCAATTACTTCGTCAAGAACCAAGGCTACGCGCATCTGCGGGTGACACTGCCCGAGGGCACCGAGTTATGGGAAGCCAAGGTCAACGGCAAAAAGGTCGTGCCGGTGCTGGACCAAAAAGAAACGCTGATCCCGCTGCCGCCGAAGTCGGATCCCTCCGCCATTCTAAACGTGGAGGTCAAACTGGCATCGAAATCGCCGGACAAAACCCGGATCAAACTGGAGACTCCGACCTTGAAGTCGCCCGTTTTGCAGACGGAATGGCGGCTGGTGCCGGATGAGCAATACCGCCTGCAACATGAGGGCGGGAGTGTGGCCCCCATCGAAGAACCGAACGCGGCCGACGGTTTTGCCGTGCTGCACCGGCTGATGGCCGGAGCATTTGGTATGGAGCGAAAATCCGCATTCTTTGCCGCGCCGCTGCTGCTACTTGTGGGGGCATTTCTGCTGCGCATGGGCACCCGGCCAGGCACCTTCCGCTGGAGTCCGGGCAACGTGATCGGGACCGGGCTGGGACTGTTCGCCTGCGGCATCGGGATTTTCTGTCTGGCAAACCTCGCGGTGGGTCTGGCGGACTTGGTTTCGGAAAATTCCCAGCAACTTTCCCCTGCCCTGACCTTGATCGCACCCATCCAGGAAGCTGGACAGGCGATTGCAGTACAGGTCCACAACCAGTTGCTGACCAGCAGCAGCTACACGCTCTGGCCGGCTTGGCCCGCCCTCCTCGCGGTGGGCCTATGGCTATACCTCGCCATCAAGGGGGTGACCGGCGGCTTGCGCAAGGCGGGCGTCATGCTGGGATGGACCTTGATCGCCTGGGCCGCATTGCGCGCGCCCAACGGGATGCCGGCATTCCTGATAACCATGATGGCCTTTGCGTTCATTCATGTGGTGATCCCGGCGCTGCGTTGCCAGTGGAAACTGCCGCGCGAAACCAAACCCGTTAAACCGGCGGAACCGCCGCCCGCGCCGCCCGCAGCGGGCATCGTCACCGCACTGCTTTTGATGGGCCTGTTCTTTGCCCAAGCCGCAGCAGAACCAAGCGCGGTCAAACCGGATGATGCCCTCAAGAGCATCGTGCAGAGCGTGATCCAGGATGGAAAAGTCCAGGAAGGTTTTGTGGTGATCAAAGCGCAGCTCACCTGGAAGACCGAGGCCGGGCAACGGCTCGATTTTCTGACGGCACCGGCAATCCTCATGAAGGTGGACTATCCGCAAAACGCCCTATTGCTCACCGAAAGCAAGACGGGCGACCAAGGGGTCTATCGCCTGACCGCCAAAGAGGCCGGGCAGTTTGAAATCCGGTTCGAGTACCAACTGGTATTGCCGAAGGACAGCGCCAGCAGCGGCTTCCTCCTCCCCACACCGCACGGCCTGGTGAACCGGCTGCAACTGGAGGTGGACCGCGCCGAGGCGGAAGTTTATTCCGAACACGCCGTGGCGGTGGAATCCAGCCGGATCAAACGCGGCGAGCAGGATTTCACGCGGGCCGACCTGGTGCTGGCCCCGCTGCCCAAGACCTTCATCGGCTGGAAACCGCGCGCGCGCGATCCGCGCCTGGAAAAGGCCGTCTTTTACGGCGAGTTGCATCACTTGTATATTCCCACGCCCGGAGTAGTGGAGGGGGTGCATTGGATCAATGTACGTCCGGCGCAAGGCCAGTTGGCGGAGATCGCCTTCCAAGTGCCCGGCAACCTGACCATCACGGATGTGCAGGCTGACTTTGTATCGAGCTGGCGGTTTGATCCCGACACGAAGGTGTTGCGCGCGCAATTCACGACTCCTCAATCCCGGCCATTCCAACTGAAGCTGCGCTCCCAACTCGTGGCCGGCACCCTGCCCTACGAGCAGACCGTGGGGGTGATCACGCTGAACCAGGCCGCCGGACAAATCGGCATGGCCGCCGTGGCAACCGGGCCGGAAGTGCAATTGGACGCGACCAAGGAGACGGGCATGTCGGTCATCAATCTCGAAGATTTCCCGCCGGCCATCAACGCCGAAACAGCGCGGCAAATCCCCGGCCTGACGGTGCGCCGCGCCTACCGATACTCCGAAGCCACCGCCCAACTCACCATCTCCGCCGCCGCGGTGCAACCGGATGTGCGGGTGGACACGCAGGATACGCTGTCGCTCGGGGAAGATCGCACGCTGCTAGTCTCGCAGCTCTCGGTGAACATCGCGCGGGCCGGGATTTTCAAGCTCACCTTTGCGCTGCCCGCGGATTTCGAGGTGGAAACCCTCACCGGCACAGCCCTGAGCCACTGGACGGAAATGAAAGCCGAGGGCGGCCGCGTCATCACGATGCATCTGCGCGGCAAGACGGAGGGGAACACGACCTTTAACATCACGCTGACCGGGCCCGGACTGGCCAACAAGAAGACGTGGGAAGCGCCGCGCCTGACGCTTCGCGAGGCCACCAAGCAGACCGGCCAACTGGTACTGGTGCCGGAACAAGGCATCCGCCTACACATCAAACAGCGCGATGGCTTGACCCAACTGGACCCCAAGCGCATCGGCCAAACCCAGAAAGGCAGCCTCGCCTTCCGCCTGCTCCAATCGAACTGGCAGCTCGGCTTTGACATTGAAACGGTGGAACCATGGATTCAACTGACGACGCTTCAAGACGTCAACCTGCGGGAAGGCCAGGCGATGGTGACCGCCCAATTTGATTTCCAGATCACGAACGCCGGGGTGAAATCCCTGAACGTGCAGGTGCCCGCCGGCGCGGAGAACGTGCGGTTTGAAGGGGATTTCTATTCTGATTCCGTAAAATTGGCGGACGACAGCAGTCGCTGGGTGAATTGGGAAGTCAAATTACAGCGGCGGGTCATTGGCGGTTACGCGCTGCGGCTGACCTACCAACTGCCGCTGACCAACCAGGCGTCCGAAGTGAAAATCACCGGCGTCAAATCCAAAACCGCCAACCTGCATCGCGGCTACCTGGCGGTGCGCGCCGGGGGGCGGTTGCAAATCAAGCTACCGCGCATCCCCACCAGTTTGCAGCCAGCCGAATGGCAAGCCATCCCGGCGACCCTGCGGCGCGGGCGTGAGTTGGCGGAAGCGAAGGATACCTTCAGCATCCTGGAGAATGACTTTGAGCTGACGCTGGGGCTGACCCGGCATAAAGTCGCCAACCTGTTATCCGCGCAAGTGGAGAGCCTGAACCTGACCTCCGTGGTGGCGCCTTCCGGCGAGATGCTCACCGAGGGCCGGTTAATGCTGCAACCCGGCGACAAACGGCTGCTCCGCATCAAACTGCCAGCCAATAGCAAGTTCTGGTACGCGTTTGTAAACGGGCAAAGCGCCTGGCCATGGCTGGACAACGGCCAAACCCTGCTGCTGCTCGAAAAGAATTCCGAGCCCGGCAAACCCACTTCCGTGGAGTTTTTCTACACCTGTGAAACCGGAGCGACCGCGCGCGATTTCAATCACCAGGCGCTGGGGCCGTCCTTCGATTTGCCGCTGGAGAACATTACCTGGAACGTGTATCTGCCGCCGGCATGGAAGTTGAAGGAATGGGAGAGCACCCTGCAATTGCAGGCGGAAGGCCAGACCATCATGCCGGGCAGCATCAACGTGGAAAATTACCTGGAATCGGAAACGTCCCGGAATCAGAAACAATCCAAGGAAGCCGAGGGGCTGTTGCAGATGGGCAACACCTTCCTGCAACAAGGCACTCCGCAACAGGCGCGGCGCGCCTACCAGGCGGCATGGAAAATGTCCTCGCAAGACGCGGCGTTCAACGAGGATGCCCGCGTGCAACTGCACAATCTGAAAATGCAGCAGGCGTTGCTCGGATTGAACCAGCGCCGGCAAAACGCCTTCGAGTCCCTGGAGAAGAAGGACGGCAAAACCGCCCGCACGCCCTTCGCGCGCTGGGAACCCGGCCAGATCCCGGACTATACCCAGCAACAGGCGCAGCAGGCGCTCGAACAAAATGCCGCCGAAGACAACACCGCGCTCTATCGGTTGGCGGAACGCCTGATCGGCCAGCAAAGCGCCGGCGGCGGCAAGCCGGAATCCATCCGCGCCGCCCTGCCCATCCAGGGGCACCCCCTCACCTTCACTGGTTCCCTCCAGGTAAAACCATGGTCAGATCTGATAGTGAAACTGGATATCGTCCCGATCGCCCGCCATGCGTGGATGGCCACCTGGCGGTTGCTTGGGGGCGTGTTTATCGTGCTGCTGATTCTGGCGTTCGCGGTGCGTGATCCGAAGACGGTGGGGAAATGAACCCGAAAAATTTTGCAGAAAAATTGTCCGGCAGAAAAATGACAGATGCCAAAGACCTGCAAATGACACGCTGAACCCAGTTGATCGGGAAAAAGTGCCCAATTGGACCTTTTAACCTAACCTCAGAACACCGCATCTGCCAGATTTAGCTTGATACCAATTTGAACACCAGGCG